>SMWN01000027.1 GCA_004356415.1 Gammaproteobacteria bacterium | reverse complement strand
GTGGATTTTATCACTGAGAATGGCAATCAATACAATATACTGAGATGGTCCAATAGCCTGTCATTCGATACACGTAATAGATCGGTCCTGCCTGATAAGGGTGCATTGCATCGAATTTCTGTAGAAATAGCATTGCCTTCACTGGGGGATTCACTTGAGTATTACAAGATCTCTTATAAGACTCAATGGTATACCCCAATATTTGAAGATTATATATTCTCTTTAAAAGGTAATATTGGTTACGGCGACTCGTATGGTGATACCAAAGGGGGATTACCATTTTTCGAAAATTTTTACGCAGGTGGCCCAAAATCTGTTCGAGGCTATGAGGAAAATACACTGGGTCCTGAAGATTCACTTGGCAGACCATTAGGTGGTAATCTCAGGTTGGTGGGTAGTGCTGAAGTCATATTGCCGGTACCATTTTTCAAAGATGTCAAATCAGTAAGAATCGCAGGCTTTTTTGATGCTGGTAATGTCTATGGAAATGATGAGGATTTTGATGCGAGTGAATTAAGGTATTCGGTCGGGTTGAGTGGCATCTGGGTCTCACCATTTGGTTTGGTAAGCGCGAGCATCGCACAACCTATTGCCGATCAGGCAGGGGATGACATACAAAACTTCCAGTTTACATTTGGAACTTCTTTCTAATACGAGAATATGGAGTAGAAACATTGAGAAATTTTAATACAGTTTTTCTGATAATCTGTTTTCTATCAACCGCTGGAATAAATAGTGTTTTAGCAGAAGATCTTAAAATTGGAGCAGTAAACACAATACGTGTTCTTGAGCAATCACCTCAGGCAATATCGGCCGATGCGTTAATTAAAAAAGAATTCTCTTCAAGAGACAGGGAGTTGGTTGCGCAGCAGAAAAAAGTTAAGTCAATGGAAGATCGTCTTGCAAAAGATGGTGCCATCATGAGTGATCAAGAACGCAAAAAACTTGAAAGGGACATCATCGGTGTACGCAGGGAATTAAAAAGAGGGCAGGATGAGTTTCGTGAAGATGTAAATTTCAGGTTTAATGAAGAAAGAGCAAAAATCCAGAAAGAAGTATTTGATGCCATTCAAAAAGTAGCAAAAGACAATGGTTATGACCTCGTGCTATTTGATGGTGTTGCCTATGCAAGTGATAAGGCTGATTTTACTGATCTGGTGATTAACTACCTGAAAGAGAAACAGCAAGAGAAGTAACCGATTAATTACTACACTTAGTTATGATTTTTACCCTCGGGAAAGTAGCTGGCCATATAAGCGCAGAGTTGTATGGTGATCCAGAGTGTGAAGTCAGTGATATTGCAGCATTACAGTCTGCCAAGTCAGGTCAGATTAGTTTTTTATCAAATCGTAAATATTACCGTTACCTGAAGCACACAAAAGCGTCAGCAGTCATCATTGAACGTGAAGATCTGGAGGCATGTCCAGTATCTGCATTGCTTGTTGACGATCCTTATTTGGGTTTTGCAGGTGTCGTTAAGCTATTTCATTCTGATCCAGAGATTATTCCGGGCATACACCCTTCAGCAAACGTAAGCTCATCTGCAAAAGTGACAGTTCGGCGAGTATCGGCCCCAATGTCGTCATCGAAGATAACTCGGTGATTGGACCAGGAACTTTTATAGGTTCAGGGTGTGTGATTCAATCTGATGTCAGCATCGGCTCGAATACACGTTTGTATCCCAATGTTGTGTTGTGCCATGCGGTCGTAATCGGCAGCAGGGTGATTTGCATCCTGGTGTGGTCATCGGTGCTGATGGTTTTGGTATTGCTAATGACAAAGGTGCCTGGACGAAAATTACCCAAATTGGCACAGTCATCATTGACGATGATGTTGAAGTTGGTGCGAATACATCCATTGATCGCGGCGCACTTGAAAATACAGTGATCGAGCTGGGTGTAAAATAGATAATCAGGTCCAAATCGGTCATAACGTCCGCATTTGAGCACATACGGTGATTTCTGGATGTGTTGGTATCGCAGGGAGTGCGACAATAGGCAAGCATTGTATGACAGGGGGCTTATCAGCAATTGGTGGGCATCTCAAGATAATAGATAATGTCGTTATTACAGGGTGTTCTGCTGTTGGGAACTCGATTAAATCACCCGGCACGTATTCGTCAGGCATACCTGTGACTGAGGCAAGGCTATGGCGAAGGATAGTTGCAAGAATAAGAAAACTGGATGATTTAGGTCGGAAAGTTGCAAAACTTGAAGAAGTGATAAAGTAAAAGAGATAGTTTTTATAATGGTGAATACATTAGATTTCCAGAAAATCAGAGAATTACTGCCTCATCGCTACCCATTTTTGCTAGTTGATAAAGTGTTGGCATATGAGCCGGGAGAATTTTTAACAGCCATCAAAAATGTGAGCTTCAATGAACCGTGTTTTCAGGGACACTTCCCTGAAAGACCTATTTTCCCTGGTGTCCTGATAATCGAGGCGATGGCACAGGCCGCGGCATTATTAGGTTGTATTACGATGGAAGAGAGGCCGGAAGAAGGGTCAATCTACTATCTGGTCGGTGTGGATAAAGCGCGGTTTAAGAAAACGGTGCATCCAGGTGATCAAATTACGCTTAGTATTAAATTCATCAAGCTGAGGAAAAATATCTGGCGATTTTCAGCCAGTGCAACGGTAGATGAAAAACTCGTTGCTACCGCAGAGATACTGACGACTGTCGCGGATGTATAACATTGATTGATAAGCACGCCGTTGTCGATCCGCAAGCAGTGATTGGAAATAATGTTTCAATTGGACCTTATTCGGTTATTGGCCCGGATGTTGTTGTCGGAGATGACAGCTGGATAGGTCCTCACGTTGTCATTAAAGGCCCAACAAAAATTGGTCGATCTAACAGAATTTATCAGTTCTCTTCAATCGGCGATGATCCGCAAGATAAGAAATATAGTGGCAATGAACAATCAACCCTTGAGATTGGCGACGGAAATCTTATTCGGGAATATTGTTCAATAAATAGAGGGACAGAAGAGGGTGGTGGCAAAACTGTTATAGGTAGTGATAACTGGATTATGGCATATGTTCATATTGCCCATGATTGTCTTGTGGGTAATAGCGCTGTATTTGCAAATAACACCACTTTAGCGGGGCATGTGTCTATAGATGATTATGTGATACTTGGGGGATTCACCGGAGTACATCAATTCTGCCATATAGGGAAACATTGTTTTACTGCCATTTCTTCTGTTGTGGTGAAGGATATTCCACCTTTTCTGATGGTTGCGGGTAATACGGCAAAGCCGAGTGGCCTTAATCGTGAGGGCTTGAAACGCCATGGATTTACGGTAGAAACGATAGATTTATTACGTAAGGCATACAAAATAATTTATCGTAGTGGACTCACGAAAGATAAGGCGCTTGAAGCGCTTGAAGAATTTGTATCACAATCGGAAGCCGTTAAAGAATTTTCTCATTTTATAGAAAAATCTACGCGTGGAATTGCGCGCTGAATCAATTGGGTTTAATTCCCAATCGGGTTTGTTACCATGAAAACCAGCTTGCCTGGTAATACGCTGGAAAATTGATCATGTTTCGAATAGGTATAGTCGCAGGTGAGGCGTCAGGTGACCTACTTGGTGCGAAATTGATACAGGATCTGAAAGAGAAATATTCCGATATTGAAGTTGTAGGTATCGGAGGCAAACATCTTATTGAAAATGGATGCCAAAGTCTTTTCGATATGGAAAGATTGTCAGTGATGGGTATTTTCGAAATTCTTGCAAGATACTATGAACTGCTCGGTATCCGTAGGAAATTAACAAAGTATTTTGTTGAAAATCCACCCGATATTTTTATTGGAATCGACGCGCCTGATTTTAATCTAACTTTGGAAGAAAATTTGCGAAGTCAGGGTATCAGAACGGTACACTATGTTAGTCCATCAGTGTGGGCGTGGAGAGAAAGCAGGCTGAAAAAAATTTCGCGCGCAGTTGATCTAATGTTGGTATTGTTTCCATTTGAATTACCCTATTATGAGAAAAATAATATTACCGCACGATTTGTCGGTCACCCGCTCGCAACCCAATTAAATGAAACACCTGATAAAAATGGCGTAAGGGAAGTGCTTGACCTACCCAGAGATAAAGTAATCATTGCATTGATGCCGGGCAGTCGTAAAAGTGAGATTAATCAGCATAGTCCAATATTTTTAGAAACTGCTCTTTGGTGTCAAGAGCGGCATGACAACCTCCATTTTGTAGCAAATATGGTTGATGAACAGGCTAGGGAAATATTCAGCAAAGCAATCAATGAAATATGTCCTGATTTACCCATTACCATATTTACGGGTGATTCGAGACGCGCCATGGAAGCGAGTGATCTTTTATTATTAGCCTCAGGAACAATAACGTTGGAGGCCATGTTTTTAAAAAAACCTATGGTTGTCGCTTATCGGGTTTCATGGTTAACCTATCAGATATTTAGCAGACTTATCCATGCCCCTTATGCCGCCCTGCCTAATTTACTGGCAGATAAATTACTTGTGCCGGAATGTTTACAAAATGACTGTACGCCTGAAAAATTAGGTGCTGAATTATCAGCCTGGTTGAATGATGAATCTGCTGTCGAGAAATTAAAGCACGAATTTGATGTCATACATCAAGGCATGGTTCAACAAAAAAGGCACTCAGCCGTTGACGCAATCATGCTGCTAATTTCACATTGAATGAATAGCAGGATAAATGGAACTATTTGATTCTATTGATGGCGGGATGATGGCTGGGGTCGATGAGGTGGGAAGAGGACCTCTGGCAGGTCCAGTTATTGCTGCTGCTGTTATTCTGGATCCTGAAAACCCTATACAAGGCTTAATGGATTCAAAGAAAATCAGTGAGAAAAAACGTATTCTTTTAGCGAAGGAGATACGAGAGAAGGCATTGTCATGGGCCATAGGGCGTGCGGAGAACGATGAAATTGATTCAATCAATATATTACAGGCAAGTTTATTAGCCATGAAACGAGCAATTGAATCACTGTCAATCATGCCGGAATTGGTTCTGGTTGATGGAATTTATCGACCTGTTGTCGATTGTAAAGTAGAACCTATTGTAAAAGGTGATAGCAAAGTAGCTGCGATTTCAGCGGCATCAATTATTGCTAAAGTTGCAAGGGATAACGAGATGGTCGCATTGGACGACCAATACCCGGGCTATGGGTTCTCTCAACATAAGGGATATCCAACGAAAATGCATATAAACGCATTAAAAGAATTGGGCGTTTCCTCGATACACAGGAAAAGTTTTTCTCCGGTAAAACGGTTGTTGGAATAATCAAAATCAAATTTGAGGGATTTAGTGAAAGATAGTTTTGTACATTTACACGTTCATTCCGAGTATTCACTGGAAGATGGTTTGATAAGAATAGGTGCGCTTGCTGATAAGATTTCTGAAGGCAAGATGCCTGCTGTTGCCTTAACCGAACAAGGCAATCTTTTTTCAGCTTTAAAATTCTACCGTGCTGCTCAGAAATCTGGTGTTAAACCGATAGTCGGTGTTGAGCTACGAATTAATAATCATGGAGAATATAAGGAATCCAGTAAACTTGTTTTACTATGTCAAAATTATAATGGTTATCAAAATCTCAATTGTTTAATCACACGAAGTTACCGTGAGGGGCAATTTCAGGGAGTTGCATTTGTCCAGAAGGAATGGATGAAAGACTATGCCGAAGGATTGATTGCACTATCAGGCGCACAACAAGGTAATGTCGGTAAAGCGTTACTTGCCGGGAATTATAATCATGCCAGGACTCTTTTAAGTGAGTGGTTATCTATATTTCCCGATAGATTTTATCTGGAACTACAAAGAACGAACCATGCAGGAGAGAATGATTATATTTATTCTGCTGTTGAACTGGCCACCGAATTAAACACGCCTGTCGTTGCAACGAATAATGTCATGTTCCTGTCAGAGGAAGAATTTGAAGCACATGAAGCCCGTGTCTGTATCCATCAAGGGCACACCCTTGATGATTCCAGACGGCCACATCTCTATACCAGCGAGCAATATTTGCGTACAGCTGAAGAGATGACCTATTTATTTTCGGACATCCCAGAAGCAATTGAAAATACGATTGCGATTGCAAGACGGTGTAACCTTGAATTGACTCTGGGAGAAAATTATTTACCCGATTTCTCAGTACCGGAAGGCTTTGATCAAGACGAATGGCTGATTCATAAATCTAAAGAGGGCTTGGGACAGCGACTGGTCATTGACGATGATGAAGATCTTAATGAACTTCAGGGGGTATATCAGGAAAGGCTGGAAGTAGAGCTCGATGTCATCATAGAGATGGGGTTTTCCGGGTATTTTCTTATCGTGGCAGACTTCATTCAATGGGCAAAGGATAATGCCATTCCGGTAGGACCTGGACGTGGTTCTGGAGCAGGGTCATTGGTTGCTTATGCATTAGGGATCACCGAGCTTGATCCTCTTCAATATGACCTGCTGTTTGAGCGTTTTCTGAATCCAGAGCGTGTCTCCCTGCCAGATTTTGATATAGATTTCTGTATGGAAAGACGGGATGAAGTCATAGACTATGTGGCGCGTAAATATGGCCGTGATCGTGTTTCTCAAATAATCACCTATGGCAGAATGGCAGCCAAGGCTGTGGTGAGAGATGTTGGGCGTGTACTGGGATATCCCTATGGTTTTGTTGATCAAATAGCAAAATTAATCCCTTTTGATCTCAATATGACTTTGGCCCGTGCTATGGAAGAAGAGGCTGTGCTTAAACAACGCTATAGAGATGAAGATGAAGTTAGTACCCTGATTGATCTGGCTCAACAACTTGAAGGTATATCACGTAATGCAGGTCGGCATGCGGGTGGTATTGTAATTTCGCCAAGACCATTGACAAATTATATGCCGCTGTACTGTGAACAGGGGTCGGAGTCACCTGTATCACAATTTGACATGGGCGATGTTGAAGCTATTGGTCTGGTTAAATTCGATTTGCTTGGTTTGAGAACGCTGACGATTATTGATTGGGCAATTCGAGATATCAATCTGATCAGAAACAGGGAAGGCAGGTCTCCAATTGATATCAATCACATCCCGCTTGATGATCAAAAGACCTATGAACTCATCCGTAGAAATGAAACAACTGCCATCTTTCAGCTCGAGTCTGATGGTATGAAGAAACTCATCAAGCGTTTGCAGCCAGATGGTTTTGATGACTTGATTGCCCTGGTAGCTTTATTCAGGCCTGGACCACTTCAATCCGGTATGGTGGATGATTATATAGATTGTAAACATGGCAAGGCAAGAATCAGATACCCCCACCCAAAACTTGAACATATATTAAAACCAACAAATGGTGTAATTTTGTATCAAGAACAGGTGATGCAGATTGCGCAGATTCTGGCTGGCTATACATTGGGTGCGGCAGATTTACTACGAAGAGCAATGGGTAAGAAAAAGCCTGGGGAGATGGCCGAGCAAAGGACAATATTTACAGCGGGCGCGGTGTCAAATGGTGTTGATGAATCGGTCGCAAAAGGTATTTTTGATTTAATGGAAAAATTTGCTGGCTATGGTTTTAATAAATCACATTCAGCTGCATATGCACTTATTGCATACCAAACTGCCTGGTTGAAGGTGCATTACCCGGCATATTTCATGGCTGCGGTGCTTTCATCTGATATGGATAATACCGATAAGGTTGTCATGCTTCGTGATGAGGTTGAAACAATGAACCTCAAGCTAGAGGCACCATCCATCAACCAGAGTCATTATAAATTTACTGTAGAAAATGAAAGCACTATCAGATTTGGTCTTGGTGCAATTAAAGGTGTTGGTAAAGCGGCTATTGAAACCATTACCGATGAGCGAGACGAGAACGGACTGTTTATCGATTTATTTGATTTGTGTCGCAGACTTGATTTGAGAAAAGTTAACAGACGTGTCCTAGATTCGATCATTCGTTCAAGTGCCGCCGATGAACTTGGTCCTGGCCGTAGTCGCATGAGCGCAAGTCTTGATAAGGCGATTCGGTTAGCAGAACAATCAAGCAATAATACTCACAGCGGTCAGGATGATTTGTTTGGCCTGTTTCCTGTCGTTGAAACTGACAAAGAGACTGGCAAAGAGGCCGGTAGCTCGGCATTTCTGGAGGCCATTGAATGGTCAGATGACGAAAGATTAATCGGGGAAAAAGAGACATTGGGGTTTTATCTGGAAGGTCACCCTATTATCAAATATGAATCTGAACTTAAGGGACTGATTGGCGCAAGATTGAAGGATATTAAGATAGGTAATAATGTACGAGTAGCAGGTTATATTCACAGAATGAGAACCCGATCGGGTAACCGTGGGAAAATGGCTGAAGTGCTGCTTGATGACAGGACAGCTCGAGCTAATGTAACAGTGTATTCAAATGTATTTCAAAAATATAGTAATCATCTGGTTAAGGATCAGTTAGTGATTATTGATGGCGAAGTGGTTGAGGATGATTTTTTTACGAGTGGTTATTCAATCATCGCCAATGATATTTATACATTGGCACAAATGAGGAAGCATGCAAACCTTAGACTAAGACTGTGTAAACAGGGTGATTGTCGTGCCGACATGAATTACCTGAAAGAAACATTGGCTTCCTACTGTAGAGGTACCAGTTATGTGAGTGTAGAATACAGGAATGATGAGGGACAATGCACATTATCCCTGGGTGAGGATTGGAAAATTAATATTGATGATGCGTTGCTGGAATCCTTGAGAAATTATCTTGGTAAGGATAATGTATATCTGGATTATCACTCATAGAGACCTTTGCACGAAGCGACTTTATCACCATAGCTGCGTTAAAAAGAGTCTCAAAATGCTCATTTACCATGTGCAAAGTGCGCTTTTTTGACTCTTTTTGCCTTACTCTGACAAAAAACTCACATCGTACAAAGTTCTTTCATAATAAAATAAGCATATTTCACACAATTTATACATTAGAATTATACATACAAATTACAAACAGGAAGCAGAATTGAATAATGAATTTTCTGGAATTTGAACAGCCAATTGCAGAGCTCGATGCAAAGATTGAAGAGTTGAGATATGTCGGTGATGACTCGGAAATAAATATAAATGAAGAGATTATCCGATTGCAGAAACGCAGTGATGAATTAACTGCATCCATATTTTCTTCATTATCAACCTGGCAATTTTCCCAAGTTGCAAGACATCCGCAGAGGCCCTATACCTTGGATTATATCGAGAGGATATTTTCAGATTTTGAAGAGCTTCATGGTGATCGAAGTTTTGCCGACGATCCTGCATTAGTGTGTGGGATCGGTCGGCTGGAAGGTGTTCCTGTTGCGATTATTGGACATCAGAAAGGGCGTGACACCAATGACAGGATATATAGAAACTATGGTATGGCAAGGCCTGAAGGTTACAGAAAAGCATTGCGGATTATGAAACTTGCAGAACGTTTTAAATTGCCTGTATTGACATTTATTGATACGCCAGGTGCTTATCCTGGTATTGGTGCTGAAGAACGTGGGCAAAGTGAAGCGATTGCAAGAAATTTGATTACCATGGCAACACTAAAAACACCAATTATTGCGACAGTGATTGGAGAAGGAGGTTCGGGTGGTGCTCTGGCAATTGGTGTGGCAGATAAGTTGTTTATGATGGAATACAGTACCTATTCTGTGATTTCACCAGAAGGCTGTGCCTCTATATTATGGAAAAATGCCGACAAGGCAGAAGAAGCCGCAGAGGCAATGAGGATCACAGCCAAAAATTTGCAGGAACTTGGTTTGATTGATGAAATTATTGGGGAGCCTCTTGGTGCAGCACATAGAGATTATGATAAAACAGCTGAAATGCTAAAGAATTCATTAGTCAGGGCAGTCAATGAATTAGTATCAAATGATATTGATGATTTGGTTGATACCAGACAGGCTCGCATCAGACAATACGGTTGCTTCAATAATTAAATGTTATTTTATGTTTAAGGGTGTCTCTATTAAATTGGATTATTTCGTGAGTGCAAGGAAGTGTCGCGCGCAAGAACGCAGTGTATATAACATACATGAGGATCTGAGCACGGACGCAGGAGGTAGAACAACGCCGGTAGCAGTTGTCGAGCCAACGTCGCTACCTTTAAAAAAATGGATTAGGGAATGGCACATTGAATCGTGTGAAAAGACAATTAATAGGGGTGCCCCTAAGTCGTTTTATGTTTAATATGAGTTCTAATCCCATTCAGTGTCTCAAAACAATCATTTCTCCTTTGTCTCTCATGTAAAAGATATTTTGTCCGGATTTCCAGACGCCGGGACATGTTGGATAGCATATAGTGGTGGGTTGGATTCCCACGTACTTTTACATACATTAGCGCTCATTAAGAATGAAATTAAACCAGAATTGATTGCAGTTCATGTCAATCATGGTCTGAGTCGACATGCGGAATCATGGCAGAAACATTGTCAAAGCGTATGTGAAAATCATGCAATTAAGTTCCTGACTTTTACGATAGATATCGCTCAAAAAAACAATAAAGGGACTGAGGCATTTGCCAGAGAGAAACGTTATGAAATATTTGGTAATTTGATGATGGATCATGATTTATTAATGACAGCGCACCATCTTAATGATCAAGCGGAGACTATGTTACTACAATTGATCCGGGGATCCGGGCCGAATGGGCTGGCCGGCATGCCTCAATCCAGAGAATTTTCAAATGGATTCCTGGTCAGGCCCTTACTCGATTACTCCAGAGAAGAAATTCATGAATATGCATTGAAGGAATCGCTGCATTGGGTCGAAGATGAGAGTAACAAATCAAACCAATACGATCGTAATTACTTAAGAAATGAAATTATTCCTGGACTACTCACACGTTGGCCAGGCGCATTAAAGACAATTCGTCGTGCAACAAGACACCAGGCTGATGCAAGGAGTCTTATCAATGAGATCGCAGAAAATGATTTAGAGACTGTATGTGGAAATGAATGGTCAAAAATTAATTTAACTGAATTTAGTAAGTTATCTCTTATCAGGAAAAAGAATGTCCTGAGAGCATGGATTAAAAGGAATCACATGGAGATTCCTAATGCTCAGATTATTGAAAAGATCAATGATGAAGTTATTCATGCTAATAGTGAGAAAAATCCATGTATCAAATGGGCAGGAGGAGAGATCAGGCGTTACCGGGGATTCCTGTACGTTATGCGACCACTGTCTATTCATGATGTGAAAACGACAACCATTTGGGATTTAAAAAAAACACTCAGCTTAACATCGGGCTATCTAAAGGCAGACCTTAGCAAGGGCCATGGTATCAGAAGAGAGATGATTTCAAGTGACAGTGTAGAAATTAGATATAGGCAGGGTGGGGAAAAAATCAGGCCATCAGGCCGTGATCATACACATGAACTAAAGAAATTGTACCAGGATGAGGGCGTGCTTCCATGGCTTCGTGATCGAATCCCATTAATTTATTTTGAAAATAAATTAATTGCAGTGGGTGATTTATGGATTGAACATAAATACACAGCATCTCAGTTTGAGTCTGGCTGGAAGATAAAATGGGCCTGGATGTTGGATGGACCGGATTGACGACCAGGAACCTGTATGAAGGCTGCCTATGAGTGAATTAAACACGTATTAGTGCCTCGAAATTAACTATGATAGAAAACATAACATGACAGCAAAAAACACATTAAATAGATTGATTAGCACAATCAAAAATATATTTGGCCGATCTAAAACATCTCTTTGCTACCACGTTGATAGGAATGATTCTGGCAGTCATTCGACGCTGGATATGAGGCAAAAGGAGAAGGATATCTATGGTGAAGATAGAATTGAACAACAAAAGATCTATGAGAAATGGGTTGTAAAAGAAAGTTGGCATCTAAAAAATCAGGCAATTCCTTTATTGCTCTCAATGGATCCTGAAAACGTTTCAACATCATTATGTGATGAAGAGACCAAACAAAAATATCAGGATCTATGGGAACATGCCCAGCATTGCGTTGAACAAGAATTGCTTTTTGTTCTGAATCGGGAGTGTCCAGCAGATGAATGGGAAGCAAGTCCTATTGATGTTTATAAATGGGCGGCAATAAGTCGTGTGGAACTACCAAAAGAATTGTCACTCTTAATGGAGTTTGTGATGAAGTCACTGGTTCCCACTACGAATTTTAATAATAACTCGCGTAGTAGTAAAAAACAAAATGAAGTTTCATACGGTAAGAGCAAGGAGCGTATTTTGGGTGCTGCATTGGCAGTGCTAGCGGCTTATCCAGAACGGTGTCGAAATAAAAAAGGTTGTGTGAGGGCTGAAAATATTCTTTCGTTAATCAATAAAAATAAAAATGCCTTGTTCGGAGAAGAAATACCTGAATTATCAGTTACTGCTAGCTCAGATCTTATTAATCAATGGCTCAAGACAAGCGGAATAAAGGCAAGTGCTTGATAATCAACTTGCAACATGGAGGGTTAATACCTTAAAAGCTAATTTACAGACGGTACCCTTGTGTCAAGCATAACAGTTGATTCTTCAAATTGATAATCTGTGGGCATTAGCGTGAATCTAAGCTCTACATCCCCAATTTCTATCACATCACTTTCTTTCAGTTTATATCTGTCAATTTTTTCACCATTAACGAAGACACCATTGAGTGAATTCAGGTCTATTATGGTGAATTCATCTCCTGTATCCCGATGAATTTCTGCATGACGTCTGGAGACTGAAGCGTCTCTTAATGTGATCTCGTTGTTTTTACTACGACCAAGTCTACAGGTGCTTCTGATGATTGGATATCTCACCATTGGATCATCATGAGTTATCAGGAAGGCATACGGTTTTACTTCCGGAAAATTCACTGTAGTTACCTGATTTTTATTTTGTCGTCTTAACGATATGAAAAAAGTGGCAATTGTCAGAATTATTAATATAAACAGTGCGATAGGTATGCCATACCATAGCCAGCTCTCAAGCGGGTTGGTCCTTTGTGCTTGCGAAACAATCTGGATTGGTGTGCTTGCCTGGAATTCCCTTTTGCCTTGTTTTTCTTTGATGACAGGTATTTGCTGAATAATCGTTGTTGGTATCTGTATTACAGGCGGAGAAATAAATACCACGGGCACAGGAATAGCCGTAGTATCGATATCAGTTTCAAAATTGAGTATGATATTTGTTTCGTTATTCACCCTGTTGTTGATTATTTTGCCCAATGGAATATTGAAGCCTCCGCCATTATCAAGACTGGCAAAAGGCTGATCTAAAAAGTTGGGTGAGATATCAAATTGATAATTGGCCTCTACAAAAATGCCCCCGGTTTCTTCGCTGAGTCTTCTTAATGTCTGCAGTGAGACGGATTGTGCGACAGATCTCGGATAACCGATGCTCGTTATGATAATTCCTGCTTTTCTTGCCGCATTAACAACATCATTATGAAAATAGGCTTTATCTTCTGCCAGCCCATCGGAGAAAAGGAAGATTGACTTTCTGGCAGCATCAACATCTTTGAATAGTACGATGGCCTCAAGCATATTTCTGTACAATTCTGTTGTGCTACCGATTGCCTTCAATTTTTTTGCTGCATTGTTATTGGTTGTAATATCTGAACCAATCGGGGCTTCTAATTGCAATTCCTTATCAAAGCTGGCAAGACCATAACGATGATAATCTCTGGATGATGACAAAATCGTCTTTATATGCTCAATATTTTTGTCGATGACATTTTGTCGTGCGGGATCACTGGTATCGACCAGAAATAGTATCGCAGTGATATCGTCTGGATGAGGGTAGGAATCCCCTTCCTTGACAAGAAGGTTTGTATTTTCGTATTCAGCTGATATAGACAGAACAGGAGCCGCAGTCCTGTTTCTATAATGACAGGATAACACCTGTTTGTCCCTTGATTGCTTACAAGTGACAACCATGTCGTCGGTGATATGACTGAGCACGTAGGCCTGTGCTATAGCCGTGATTGAAAATAATTGCAATAACACCACAAAATTCAGATATTTCATGTTCTTCATAACATTAATCTATTCTCCCAGCGTATTGATTTTTGATTTATTTATCAGGTTTTATTTCTCTGGAAAGAGAGGATCCGGCAGATCGTAAAATTGTATATCTAGACTCTTTTGCCCTGTTTCTGATGAATTAATCACTTCCCGCCTCATGCTATCTTCCTCGTATTCTCCCAGTTGTGGGATACCTCGGTCAATCTTTGATTGAACATTGATAATTTTTTCATGTAATAAGCTGGAGTATGGGAGCACATACGCTCTTGGCAAGACAAGAGCGGTGATATCTTCAACTTCTTTTAGCCACAGGAAAACAGACCCCTCGTCTCCTGTTAGTTTGTCAGGTTGGTGTACTTCTGTAGCAAGTAATCTGAAATGCGCAGGCAATTTCTGATTTGTTGGCCAACCCAGTAATGGTGGAAAAGAAATATAGGAAATGATATAAAAAACCGATGTAATGATAATGGTAATTGTCTTAAGCTGCCACGACCATTTCGAGTACAAATTGACACTCAATAATAATGCTGCTAACAGGATATATGCTGCTATTAGGCCAGAAATTCCCAGGGTCATTGTTTAAATATTCCTTACTGTTTGATTTTAACGCCTAAAAGATATCTCAATTGATATAGGTGATTAAACATTATTGATTATTCCAGAGAGACCAACTGTTTTGGTATGAAGTTCACATTCGATATTTTACCATCTCTGCCAATAGTGAATCGAAAAGCAGTTTTTTCATCACCAGTTTTTTCCATTTTAACCATTCCATAGTAGATAATTTCCAGTGACGGATTGACTTTAACCAGACGGACATTGACTTCAACAGGCTTCCCCGTTTCTGACGCGTAATAATGCAAGTTAACGACATACTCTCCTTTAACAATGCCACGGATTGTAACGACTTCCTGATTCAGTGGATTTTCTATTTCCTCGCCATTGATAGTGATTGTGTCATTCAATTTCCCTCTATCATCACGGTCAAGGTGTATTAAACCTGCCTCTGCATTTCTAAACCAGATTATTCTGCCTTCAGGATCTTCAACCCAGGTATCAATATCATCAGGGTTGTTGTCTTCCCAGGTGGTTGTGATGATATATTCTGCTTTTGGATCAATGATGCCGCTCTTGGCTTCCGGATTCATGAACATGATGGCCACAAGAAACAGGAATGTAAATCCAAGCAATGCATTGAATAACAAGTCGGTAAAAGGATCGGATTTAAATCTTTCCCTGGCAGACATATATTTAACTTAATCTCGGCAAAACATATACACGGGTAAGGTGTCTGATTGAAGCAATTAAATCATCAGCACTGCGATCCAGCATTTGATATTGTGTTGCAGCCAACACGCTACACACCAGTCCGGCCAGCGTTGTGTACAAGGCAGTACCCATGCCGGAGCTCATATAACTGAGTATTTTTTGCATGTTTGTGACATCAAAATCCGTAATGTTGGAGACCGAATCCAACATAAGGATAAATCCTACGATTGTCCCTAATAAGCCCATCTTGATCATGACATCCGCTGTGAACCAGCCAATATCATGGGGGGATTTTAATTTTGATTCATAATATTCGATATGATCTGAACCCGTGCTTCTAATTTCAGGGTTATCTTTTTCAGCATTTGTTTTGCTGATAAGGTCGTGGATATAGTCAGTCACCAGACAGTCAGGAAGAAATTTCTCATTGTTAATTTTGACTTTATTTTCTAAAGTAACCAATTTTAAATCTCTTTCTTTAACAATCATTGATTCAACAATTCTGGAGTCATTAATCTGTGATGAAATGTGAAAGACTCTCCTTGCACAGTGAATTGTTACGCAACAGTATAATAGGGCGATGACTATAGATATTTTGCTGCGATCTGTAGAAAACAGGAGAGAAAGGACACCTTGATGCCATGCCAGTACAAGTAGGAAAAAAACGATGCCAGTAAATATTAACCAGACAAGAAATAAATGATGTTCATGTTTTTGCATTTTATTCCCTTATTAATTATTTCTGGATTAATTATTCTGAGCTAACTGACTTCCGATCATACACCAACAGCCAGTCGTCAGCTGCATAGTCAACAATTTCGCGGATGAGGCCATTCAATTTTTGCATATGTAACTTTAGCTCATTATCCTTCATTTTCTCTGGCCATAATGGCGCAGTAATGTTGACCCTGTCACCATTTTGACGGACGGTTATTCGTCCCGGACAGGAACTGATCATATTCGGATCCAGTTCGAGCATCTTCTTCGCGTGGCTAAGGTTACAATAAAGGAGCACTTCGTAGTCTGGAAAATCCGGATTCTTTCTGTCCCTAATTGACTTACCAATATGCAGATGGCTGGTCAAACGAAAATTACGTTCGGTGATAGCGAAGATTGCATCATCAAGAACTTCTTCAAAAGGTTTATCAGTTTCCATCTGATAGTAATAATCATGATTGATATTTTCATCAACTTCAGTAGTACATCCTGACTGCATGAAGAGAAATAGAAAGGCAAGGGATAGACAGGAACATTTCATTATTCGTTGATAATGACCCTCGTACCTATTCCGACATATTTTTTTAAATCATTGATTTCTTCATTAGTTAACGCTATACAACCTTGCGTCCAGTTAATCTCACTATGAATAGCAAGTTTTTGTTCAGTAGTATCTCCCAGGCCGTGTATGCCTATATAACCACCTAGTTTTGTGTCCTGAGGAGCTACTTTGTGATGTTTGATTGCAGTTGTGATATTTTTAAATTCAGTTGCACTGATAATTTTATTTTTATATCCATACCAGGCATCTAACAAGTTGGGATAGTCAAGCTGCATAAAATAGTGGAATCTACTATCACCTTTGAATTTAATAATTTTGTACACACCTAATGGCGTTTTTTTATCTCCCAGTATTCTTTTGGCACCATTACCACCTTTCCCGTACGCAATGTGAAATTGCTTAACAACCTGTTTGCCATCCATCACTTTAAGTTCCTGGGATGATCTGGAGATAACTAAATCATATTTGTTTCCCACTGCGCAAACATTGCTGCAGAGCAACAATAAAGAACAGATGAGGTACAACTTTCGTAGATTGTAAGTGCGCAATGTCCCGGAACTATCACTTAAATTTTTCATTTACTTATGAATTTTCAGCCCAGATATTTTCCTGGCTATTTTATCTGGAAAAGCACAAATACGGTAACTAAAAAATTAAAAATTCTGCTAATATTACCCTATGTCGCTGAGCAGCTGGGGTGCTCGGCTTTTTTATTGCTTAATATAATGTGTCTGAAACAACGTGTTTGGAAAATTGACCCTGAAAAGACTATTTCTGTGTCAGCTTATGAACAGAGTGGCTTTGAATGATAACTGATCAAGAGAGATATAGCGCAACCGCAATGTTTTTGCATTGGGTGATGACGATTCTGGTGATCACTTTATTTTGCCTGGGATGGTATATGGTGGATTTGCCAAAAGGTAGTGATGAGAGAAGCTGGTTTTTTGCCCTGCATAAGTCAATCGGGCTGACAATGGCCTTACTAGCCTTGATAAGGCTTGTCTGGCGTTTCACGCATGTGCCACCCGCATTACCTGAATCTATTACAGAATTTAAACGAGCAATTGCTGGATTGATACACTGGCTGCTATATCTGGTATTGTTTATACAGCCCGTATCCGGTTACATTTCTTCGTCATTCAGTGGATACAAAACAAAAATTTGGGGCTTGTCACTTCCACATTGGGGATGGAAATCACCTGCGTTAAATGAGCTTTTCACAGATATACACGTGGCTAGCTCTGTCACCTTATTGTGTCTGATAGTGATCCACTTATGTGGTGTGATCGTCCATGTCTATCAAGGTGAAGTGAGTATCTTGAGAAGAATGATCCCGGCAAGGAAATAAATGCTAGGGAATAAATGTTATGAAAATGAATTTGATGTACATAAAAAAGGGACCTTGCGGTCCCTTTTTTACAACATGTAATAGAATTACTTGTTGTTGATATACATTGTTACTTCGAAACCAAAGCGAATGTCGCTGTATTCAGGTGTTTCCCATTTCATCATGCTTCTCCTAATTCAGTTAAAGTAAGAATACTACTCAATTAAAAAGCCTAAATTTCGGTAAAAGTCTAAATTCTGACCTTCGCCGAGTGTCAACGCGTTCCAGACACAACTGCTTATGCGCAGAAACTATGCCAGTTTTTAGATATTATTTGATTGAATGAAAATACTACGTAAAAACAATATGTTACCCGTATAATGACTGTTGTAGAGTGGATTGTTTTCGGGAAGTATTTAGACGAAGTCTAAATAATGGATAACAACAACCAGAGAAATTGGTTAATATGAACCAGCCACAATTTTCACACGCGGATCTTGATGAAGATAAAATACCTGAATTCATTACGCAAACTCCTGTTTGTTCAAGAAGTCGCTTTTTTATTATTACTGGCTCTCACAGGTTTGTTAGGTGGTCTATCCGCTTATTTCTGGCAACAGAATTCGGAGGAGTCAGTTCGGTTAAATGGGCTAAGCTACGTGACCGAGCAAATTCGCAGTGAATTATTTCGACAAATTCATGAAGCCATACGCGCCCGGCTCTTCGAAGATGTGCGATCTCTGGAATTGTATGGGGAATACTCGCGACGTATTGATAAAAATTTCAACAAACTTCGCAGTAATGCAATCTCACGTGATGAAAATATTGCCATTCAGGATCTGCATGTTTCTTATAGAGAAATTCAGAAAGACATGAATTCAATTTTCGCCGATCCCTATGCAATTAGCTTACAAACGCGAATGAGAATCCTTGACCCACGTTTTGCTGATCGAATGATAGGCCGGTTTGAGGGGAAGTACGGCAGATTGAAATATATGTTAGCGGAAAAACACAATGCATTGAATCACCAATTAGAGATATGGTCACAATACGCACCTGTCGTTATTCCAATTCCTTTGTTACTGGCATTTCTTTTGGTGATTTATGCACGAATGACTTTTCGTAAGGATTTCCTGAAACCGATTTCCGAGATCATCGCTGGTGCCCGACTCATCAGTGTTGGTCATCTCGAAACCAAGATGCCGGAGCAGGGTGTCGAAGAAGTAAAAGATTTGGCTGGTGCCATCAATAAAATGGCTAGCGATCTTCAGATCAGTCAGGCTGCTCTGGTGGAGAGTGAAAAACAGGCCGCACTAGGTTCTTTGATTCCTGTTGTTGCACATAATATTCGCAATCCTTTAGCCAGTATCAGGGCAACCGCACAATTACTCGACGACCCCGAAAACAAGGAAGATTTGGAGGAAAGTAAACATGCCATCATAGAAACGACGGATAGACTGAGTCGTTGGGTGAACGCGTTGGTTTCTTACCTGCATCCGCTAAAACCAAATTACAGACTTGTATTAGCGAGCAAAATGCTTGAGGCAGCCATCGTATTATTAAAACCGAAAATAGAAGAAAAAAAGTTGAAGGTAGATAAAATTGGTTGGGAGAATGATTTAAGACTCAATGCGGATCCTGATCTAATGGAGCAGGCTATTTACTCCCTGATGGCCAATGCGATTGATGCCTCACCGGATGGCTCTACATTGACGATCGGGCTTGTAAAAATAGATGCTGAACTTGAATTGTCTATTCATGATCAGGGGCCAGGTTTGCCCTTTGACCCAAAACCCAATCAGTTAACGCCTGGTCCAACTACCAAAAGTTTCGGGACTGGTCTTGGGATACCCATCGCTTTCAAGATATGCCAGAAACATGGTTGGAATTTAAGTTTTGATTCTTCGGAGCAAGAAGGAACAAAAGTAATGATTACTGCACCCATTAGAGTGATTGAAGAGGACGATTAATATGCACGAAATTGAACCAATAATAACTTCTATGGAAGTGCCTGCTATCGAAAAACAGATTCTTATCGTTGAAGATGAAATTGTATTTGCGAAAGCAGTTAAAAAACAGTTGGCGCGTGCGGGTTACAAAAGTGAAATCGCAGGTGATTTGAATACTGCAAAAGAAAAATTTGAATCACTGACGCCCGATCTGGTTTTACTTGATATGCGTCTTCCAGATGGCTCTGGTCTCGACTTTCTCGAAGCCGTCAAAATCGGGGAGAATCCAAATATTGCCGTATTAGTGATGTCCGCTTATGGTGAACTTGAAGATGCTGTCTCTGCTATGAAGCTGGGCGCATCAGATTACCTGAAGAAGCCAATAGACCTGGAAGAGCTCCTGATTAATGTTGAGAAAGTGCTGGATAAAAATGAACTTGAGACAAAATTAGCTTATTCAAGTAAACGCGAGCGCAATGCCTCTGAATCTGTTGAATTTATCGGGGAGTGTCCAGGAATTGTCTCGATAAGGCAGCAGATTGAACAAATTAGTCGCTTGACATATGCATCAGACACAGTGCCGCCAACAGTTTTGATACTAGGTGAGACAGGGACTGGTAAAGATGTTGTTGCAAGATCACTACATGCAAGTGCTGCACTGAGTGATAAACCTTTTGTGCAAGTAGATTGTGCATCATTACCAAAAGATCTTATTGAGGCTGAGCTATTTGGTCATGAAAAAGGTGCATTTACAAATGCTCATATAGCGCGTACTGGACTCATAGAAGCTGCTGAAGATGGTGCGTTATTTCTGGATGAAATCGGGGATTTGCCTATGGATTTACAGTCCAAGTTGCTGGCTGTATTAGAAAGAAGACTGATGCGCCGTGTGGGCACAACGAAGGAATTGCCTGTTCGTGCCTGGTTTATTGCTGCAACTAACAGGAATGTTGAAACCCTGTTAGAAAAAGGAGAGTTCAGATCAGATTTATATTATCGGTTGAACGTTTTAAATATAGAGATGCCACCATTAAGAGCACGTGGCAACGATATTATTATTTTAGCAAAGCATTTTGCTAAACAAACAGCACGGCGTTATGGTTTTGAAAATGCAAGATTCAGTGACGAAGCAGCACAAACAATGATGGAATACTCCTGGCCAGGTAATGTGCGTGAAATGAAACACTTAATAGAGAGAGCGGTATTGTTAAATAGTGGTGGAGAACTTTCCTCAGCCGCTCTTGGTTTGACCAACCGAACCCGTTTTGGAACTACAGAAAATTCGCTAGCTGGAGATTCAAATATTGAGGATATGACCCTGGAGTCAGCAGAATTCACATTGATCACACAGGCTCTGGAAAAAGCAAATGGCAATGTATCCAGGGCAGCCAGGGAGCTGGATATTACCCGTATGGCGCTAAGATACAGAATGAAGAAATACAACCTATAATAAATAAGGGCACCCTTAAGCTATTTTTTTAAATATCGTTACATTACATAATAATCATATGCAAACAGGAGATTAATAATGGCAAAGATTAATATGAAAACCAATTTAAATGTCGCAGCAGATGAAGTCTGGAAGCTGATTGGTGGATTCAATACATTACCGGACTGGCATCCAGCAATTAAGAAAAGTGAACTGGAAGAAGAGGGGAGCATGCGCCGTCTCAGTCTAACTGGCGGTGGCACGATTGTAGAAAAACTGGAACGGCTTGATGATAGCGAACGAGTTTATACTTACTCAATAATCGATAGCCCATTACCCGTTTCAAATTATACGGCAACCATTCGCGTGAAAGAGGATGGCGAAGGAAAGACGACAGTAGAATGGTCAAGTGAATTCGAAGCAAAGGGTGCTGCGGAAAACGAAGCGATGGATGTTATCGCTGGCATATATCAAGTGGGGTTTGATAATCTAAAAAAAATATTTGGTGGATAACTTATGTTATGTAATAGGGACTTCTTATCTGGAAGCTCCGATATTCTCATTAATCAAGTTTCATTAATGTAATTTCATTCTGGGTTTGGCTTTACGTGTTAAAAGATTGGCCAAAGTTGATAGTCCCATTCTGATGGGCCCATGCAGGGCTATCAGGTGCATCTTGTACAGGGAGATGTAAACAAAACGCGCAACTATTCCCTCAATCATCACAGAACCTGATAATTTTGAAAGTTTGCCCATTAAATAGCCCACGGCTGTGTGATGACTCATATTCACCAACGAGCCATAATCGACATACTTGTACACAGGTAGGGAGCTATCACCTTTTAAACGTTGACGCATGGTTTTAACCAGCATCGATGCTTGTTGATTCGCTGCCTGGGCTCTTGGTGGTACCGTTTCACCCTTTTCATCTGCATCCGGGTTGGAATTAGTGTTCAGGGGGCAGGCGGCACAATCACCGAATGCGAAAATATTTTCATCCAGTGTTGTTTGTAATGTTGGTTTTACGACGAGTTGATTGATACGGTTGGTCTCAAGGCTATCAAGCTCCTTGAGCAAGTCAGGTGCCTTGATACCGGCGGCCCAGGCCTTGATCTCCGCTGGAATAAATTTACCACTTTCAGTTTTGAATCCATCGGCCGTTACTTCAGTGATTCTTTGATTTGTGCAAGTTTCAATATTTAGTTTTTCCAGTGCCTTGCTCACTTTTTCAGAAAGTCTCGGTGGCAGGTCAGGAAGTATACGATCTGATGCTTCTACAATGGTAATCTTTACATCGGTGTCCGGTTTAACTTGATCAAGACCAAATTCAGCCAGTTGGTAAGCTGATTCATGCAATTCTGCGGATAGTTCAATGCCTGTCGCACCTGCACCTGCAATCGCGATATGTAATTGTCCCTCCCGCAATGGTTCTTTCTGTGCATGAGCGGTGTAAAAACTTCTGAACAAATACTGATGAAAGTAATCAGCCTGTTTGCGCGTATCCAGAAACATACAGTGTTCCCGAACCCCCGGTATGCCAAAATCATTTGTTGTACTGCCAACGGCAATCACCAATGTATCGTAATGGAACGTTCGACGTGGAATATATTCGTTGCCCTCATCATCCAGAGTAGGTGCCAGACTGACTTCCTGTTTTTTACGGTCAAGTCGATCCATCCTGCCAAGACGAAACTGGAAATGGTGCCAGTGACTCTGTCCGAGATAATCTAATTCATCTTCACAGGAATTGAGTGAACCTGCAGCGACCTCGTGTAATAGCGGCTTCCATAAATGTGTCAAAGTACAATCGATCAGAGTGATTGCAGCCTTTTTCTTTTTACCCAGCTGGTTGCCGAGCTTTGTTGCCAGTTCCAGTCCACCAGCACCTCCGCCGACGACAACAATGTGATGAAGATTCTTATATGTGTTCATTTAACAATAATTCCAGTAAATTGCTCGAATGGGGCCAAAGGGGCGATATAATAGCTTTTTATTGAGGCATAGATATAACGAATAGATCTAATAACAGGGTAAAAATGCAAATGGACGAACACACACAAATAGAATTGGAAGCTGCTGCTTTCAGGCATCTGGTAGGATTCCTTCAGGAAAAAACAGATGTACAGAATATCGATTTAATGAATCTGGCCGGTTTTTGTAGAAATTGCCTTTCTAAATGGTATATGGCGGCTGCAGAAGAGCGGGGGATAACACTGGATTATGAGGAAGCCAGAGAGATTATTTAAGGTATGCCATATTCAGAGTGGAAGGATAGATATCAAAAATAAGCAAGCCAGATTAATTGATAAATACAAAATACTGTTTGCTTAGTTCACATAAATTTTGCTCAGACTTTTAAAATATTAGCAGTAAGGTAACAAGGCCAAATCGTTTATTCGTCCATGCGTTGGAACAGCATAGAAAGTGCAGGCGTCTTCTTTGTGAAAGTCCTGACCAATTTAAATCCATAATTATCAAATAACAGTGCCATATTAGACTGGTTGAACCACTGAATATGTGCTGGTGGACAAATATCTTCCCACGACGACATATCATTAGGGACGCTTTCATGTCCTGCATCAGGTGTAGCCAGGTAAATAATCGTCCCTGGCCTGGAAATTGATACAATCATTTCCATAAATTCACGTGTGCCTCGAATGTGCTCGAGCACCTCTGTTGTAAAGATAAAATCAAAAATAAGATCATTCTTTGCCATAGAGGTAAAACTTTCACAATGAAACGTACAATCAGGAAAGCGATTCCTGGCATATACTATTGAAATTTCACTAATATCCATACCATGTGCATCCGCACCCAATCGTCGAAATGCGTTTGTCATAAAGCCACCACCACAACCGACATCAATAGTATGTTTTCTGAAGAGGTATCTCCAAAACCGGAATGATTTCAAAAAAGCACGACGTTGACGTGAACGCGCTTTGGGGTAGAAATTGATATCTATGCCACGGTAATTGTTGTTGTAATATGCAATAATATCGTTATTTGATGGGTAGGGACTTACAAATAGAAAATCACAACTTGAACATTTGTAAATTTCATACGAATCTTTCATAAAACTCAAGTTCGTTGAATTTCCGCAGATAGGACATTTACTCACTACACCTTCTTCAGTAGTCATATTTTATATTTTCATTTTATGTTTAATGTCATTCTGGGAAGAACAGAAAATTGTTGACATAATTGCTACCTTTTGCAGGGCTTCGGTGTTCTGATTCTGGATCAAATTGTGTAATCGGTGTCAGTTGCCGGTTGCGCAGGAAGTACGCTTGATAACCGTAGGCCTCTACCTGTTCGATTAATGATTCGATAGCTACCCCGGTGTGTCTTTCTTCCAGTTCAATAAGCATGGTCGGGCGGCAATGCATTAATGTCTCTTTGGCACCTTTAAGTACGCTGTGCTCATAGCCCTCGACGTCGATCTTGATGAATCCAACATTATCCAGTGCGTAGGAATCCAGTGTGCGTGTTTCAATTTGGAC
>SMWN01000026.1 GCA_004356415.1 Gammaproteobacteria bacterium | reverse complement strand
CTTCTGTCATCATCTCTGACGGGACATCTCCTGCCGTTGACCCAAGGCACAGCACGGCGGGTAAAGCATCAGAATTCATATTCTATCAATCTTGGTTCTCTGAAATAGATGATGCTGATGAGAGCGAATCTGCTGCGCAGGAAATTGCCACAGAGGAAAGTGGGACATTGGCCTTTGGAAAATCACTAGAAACACTTGGGGAAGAACCCGAAGATGTGCCCTATTGGGAGTCAGTGAAAGTTAAGTCTGGTGATAATCTGGCGCTTATCTTCAAACGTAAAAGATTATCCGCCAATATGTTATACAACATCATGGCGCTTGGTGATGATACTGCCATTCTGAAGCGCTTGAAACCGGGTCAGGAAATTCGTTTCTTATTCGAAGATGGACAATTTGAGGCCTTGCAATATGACGTCGGTCTCACTGACACCCTGTATATTAAGAAATTAGGTGATATCTATTCGGCTGAAATTCTGGAAACAGAACTGGAAACCAAGGTAATAACGGCAAGTGGCACAATTAGGGAATCCTTATTTCTGGCCGGAATAAATGCAGGCCTCTCAGACAACATGATCATGCAGCTGACCAACCTCTATGGCTGGGACATCGATTTTGCTTTGGAAGTCCGTAAGAGGGATGAATTCCACGTCATATATGAGGAACGATATAAGGATGGCGAAAAGGTGCAGGATGGGCCGATCCTGGCCGCAGAGTTTATAAATCGGGGCAAGTCCTTTAAAGCCGTTCGCTATACACACGCTGACGGACACTCAGATTATTACGCCACAAATGGTGATAGCATGCGCAAGGCTTTTCTCAGAACACCAGTCGAGTTTACCCGTATCAGTTCCCGCTTCAATCTGGGTAGAAAGCACCCGATTCTTAACAGGATTCGTGCCCATAAGGGGGTAGATTATGCAGCATCAACGGGCACGCCCGTCAGAGTAACAGGAGAAGGTGTGATAAAACTTGCTGCAAGAAAGGGGGGGTACGGAAAAGCAATCATCGTTCAGCACGGTGGCCGATACACAACAGTCTACGGTCATCTTTCTCGTTATGCACGAGGCATAAAAAGAGGCATGCATGTCAAGCAAGGACAAATCATTGGCTATGTTGGCATGACAGGGTTGGCGACAGGGCCACATCTTCATTATGAGTTTCGCGTCAACGGTGTGCACCGAAATCCATTAACGGTCAAATTACCAAAGGCCTTGCGAATTCCCGATAATTTAATGGCCGAATTTAACACACAAACCGAACCTCTATTGGCACAACTAAATAGTATTACCAACAAAATAACTGTCGCAGTCATTGATAATCAAAGACAGGCTATCGTTGACTTACCTTGTTGCCCAACCATTGTTGCCCTGAATGAAAAAAAGAATTCTTCACCACCCCCCAAATAATTCTTTGGTGAAACTGTGTTTTATATAGGTTTGATGTCAGGCACCAGCATGGATGCAATTGATGCATCTCTGGTTCGTATCGTAGAAGATGAACTGGAAGTTATCCAGTATCAGCAAACCCCTATTTCAAAAAATCTTCAGCTAAAACTCAGGTCGGTCAACACGACAACTCCCCTGGACGAGATATCAGAACTTGATGTCATTATGGGAAATCTTTTTGCGGAAGCCGCACTCCAAATTATTGAAACTGGGAACCTATCGCCTGAAGATATCAATACCATTGGGAGCCATGGCCAAACAATTCTACATTTGCCACATGAGTCACATCCGCGAACATTGCAGATTGGTGACCCAAATATTATTGCCTATCAAACAGGTGTCACGACAGTCGCAGATTTTCGGCGTATGGATATTGCTGCAGGCGGAGAAGGCGCACCACTTGCTCCTGTATTCCATCAATGGTTTTTCAAAAATGAAGAAAGCGGACGAGTCATTCTGAACATTGGCGGTTTGGCCAACATCACAATACTACCTACCAGTAAAAATGCAGGTATCACAGGTTTTGATACGGGGCCAGGAAATACACTGATGGATGATTGGGTACAGCGACATCTTAGTCATGATTTCGACCGTGATGGACAATGGGCAAAGTCTGGCCAATGTCATCAACAGTTACTATCTACATTACTTGATGAAAGCTATTTCGAAACGGTGCCACCGAAAAGCACCGGCAAGGATTTTTTCAACCTACAATGGCTCGATAAAAAATTGTCGCAATCAAGCAAAAATATTGCGCCACATGATGTACAGGCAACATTGCTTGAACTTAGTGCTGTTACGATTCGTGATGCGATACAAAGTTACGCAGCAGATTGTAATGAAATCCTGGTTTGTGGGGGGGGCGTTCATAACAAAGTTATGATGAATCGCCTACGCGAGTTACATCCTGCAATGGATATTTGTTCTACTGAAAAACATGGTCTCAACCCGGACGCTGTTGAGGCCGTCGCTTTTGCATGGCTTGCGAAGTGCCGCATGGAAATGCAACCGGGCAACCTGACCTCAGTCACAGGCGCCGATGAACAAGTTTTGCTTGGTGCTATCTACCAGGCATATTCTACCCGGCAAGCATTGAACAATTAAACTGAAAAGGATGAGCCACAACCACAAGTGGTCTTCGCATTAGGATTGCGGATGACGAACTGAGCACCTTCCAGACCTTCCGTGTAATCAATCTCACCGCCTACTAGATACTGGAAACTCATTGGATCAATGAGCAATTTCACATCACCTTTCTCAATAATAGTGTCGCCATCTGTAATACTCTCATCAAAGGTAAACCCATACTGAAAACCAGAACAACCGCCACCACTGACGAATACTCTCAACATCAATGCATCATTGCCCTCTTCCTCGATTAAGGATTTTACCTTCGCTGCTGCCTCATCAGTAAATATCAATGGGTCAGGAATATCTGAATCAGGCGCATCCGCCTCAGGGGCATCGGCTATGGTTACTTTCTTTGGGCTTTTCTTTTCCTGTACTGTACTCATTATCAGTTTCTACCTTCATTCGTAATTATCGCACGGAACTGTCTCTATTCCGAATTATTCTAGATCATCCAGGGGATCTACATGCCCTAGCGCCAACGGCACATCATCGGCAACCTGTGTATGCACAAGCTTACCATTGACCTCCGCACCTACGGCCATCTCAATTAGATTATAGTACACATTCCCTGCGACACGTGCCTTTGACGCAAGTTCAACATGCTCACCACCATGAACATCACCAATGACAACACCGTTTAGTACAACAAAGGGGGCTCTTATCTCACCTTCAATCGTTCCACTTTCAGTCAGTTGAACTAATGACCTACCATCATTCTCTGCAATAACATTGCCTTTTATTGTTCCTTCGACATGCAATCCACCGGAAAACTTTATATCGCCAATCACCTCACTTCGTGGTCCAACCAACGTATCCATACGTGTGGTTTTTTTGTTTTTCCCCTTGCCTAACATCTTAAATCTCTCCTCTACCGATTCATTGCTTCTGACCAATCGAAAACGCGCTCTATTGCAGACGCCCTTTTCTTCCCATCTGGACGAGCCCGGACTATCACCCTATGCACAACAAAGTTCTCGGGCAACACAATACTGCCCTCTATACGCTCAAAACTACTAAATTTGAAGCCCAATGATAATGATTCAGATAAAGTCAGTTCCTGAATATCAATCGTTCTGGCAACATCCTCCTGAACACCTTCCAGCAGTATAGACAACTTACCCGTTATTACCTTATCACTTTTTGACACATGGGTTAATATAAGCTTGAAATAATAACTCCTGGGTCGGGATGTTTCTTCAATACGCAATCCCAATATGTTTAACCCCTTGGATTCGCCTGTAGAAGTCATAACGCCCTGGTAGAACTCGAGTTCCTTTCTCAGCTTATATGCCTCATCCTGTTGCTTGATCATGCCTTTCTGAAGATTTGCAATAGTTTGCCTTTCTACTTGTGCTGTTCTTTCGAACATCACAATGCGTCCTTCCAGTTCGACGATTGTATTTTTCATCGTCTTATTATCTTGCCACAACTCTTTACTCTTTTTGGCTTCAGACAGACTCGATATGATGTATGACCACTGACTCTTGTCGAGAAAAATCCATGTCGTAATAGATATCAATGCACAAGATACAATGATCACAGCAATAATAAGTAGTGGTCTGTGCTGCTTTATTACCAGTCTTCTTGATAGGCTCACTCTGATACTACCTTATTCGGAAGTTAGATCATTAACAAAAAATATAGTTAAAACGGGTCTGCAAATGATATTGCTTTATGGGTAAATTGCAGGAAGCTTTAGCCCCATCACCTCATCCAGACCGAACATAATATTCATATTCTGAATTGCCTGACCTGCTGCGCCTTTCACCAGATTATCGATGACAGACAAAACAATGAGTTTGTCGCTATTCTGTGCTTTATGGATTGCGATTCGACACATATTGGATCCCCGTACTGAACGGGTATCTGGCTGTGAGCCCTCTGGGAGAACATCAACATAGGGTTCATCAATATAACGTGCCTTATACATTTTGCTGATATCGACGTTTGCCTGGTTTAAGTGCGCATAAAGCGTTGCAAAGATACCTCTCACCATCGGTACTAAATGAGGCACAAATGTGAGATCCACAGCCTGTCCGGAACAAATACTCAGAGTCTGACATATTTCGGGTAAGTGCCGATGACCAGCAACACCATATGCTTTAAATGTTTCACTGGCTTCGCTGAAAAGATTCTCCATGGCCGCCTTACGCCCTGCACCACTAACACCGGATTTGGCATCTGCAATGAGTGTATTTAAATCAATAACCCCATTTTCCAATAAGGGTAAAAACCCAAGCGTTATCGCCGTAGGATAACACCCAGGATTCGCCACCAGATCCGCCTTGGCTATCTGCTGCCGATTCATTTCAGGCAAACCGTAAACAGCCTTTTTTAATAATTCTGGCGCAGCATGCTTAACACCATACCAATGCTCCCACTCTTCAGCTTTTTGCAAACGAAAATCAGCAGAGAGATCGACAATTTTTACACTTGCATTCAACAATTCAGGGATCTTGTACATGGATGTCGCATGAGGAGTAGCAAAAAATACGACATCGCATTCTTTCAGTTCAGGGGAATCATGATCAGAAAATTTCAAATCCAGATATCCAGACAAACTTGAGAAAATATCAGTTACATATTGGTCTTTCTCAGTATTTGAAGTGACAACATGGATATCGACTTGCTCGTGACCAACAAGCAGGCGCAATAACTCAACACCAGTATATCCAGTCGCACCAACAACACCCACTTTTAAATTTTTACTACTCACTAATATGTGTACCTGTTTTTTTGAATATTCACCAAAAACCGTCAATTGTGTCTAACTATAAAATATGCCCTATACCCAAACCACCTGGAAATGTAGGCTTCAGCAAGACGAGAAGTAACCATATTCAAGGCATAAACCCGCAGGACTAGTCATTCTAGTCCAAGGTTTTAGAACGAAGAAGCTGGTTGCTTATCCTCTTGCCCTGCGGGGGCCCAGTCAAAAAATCAATGCCGCGTTGCAACGTTTATGAAGGACCAGTCATTCACAACGTGTTGCGCCTTGCTCTGACTTCTTGACTGAACTCTGAAACGTGCATTTCCAGGTGGTTTGGGTATAAGCAAAGAAAGCGGCCAGGGCCGCTTTCAATAAAGTGTTCTACCGTTATGGTTATTCCTGTTGAAACAACTGAATAGATCAGATATTTCGCAAATCAGGTTAATATTTGCCGATTTTGCTGTCAAGAGAATATTCAAGCCATCAAGGCTCCTGGAAAGGCAAGCTATTTGCTCATTTTGAAGAACAAATGCGTTTTTATCCAGTCAAAACGACTATAGCCTTCCGTGTTGCGCTAAAATACCCAAACTGAATTCAGGAAATAATTTATGGACACCATATCAATCATTGCATTAACGATGGGGGCCGCATGGGCCAGTGGCATTAACCTTTATGCCACTATATTTATGCTCGGTTATCTAGGAACGACGGGAAATATTGATTTACCACCAGATTTAATGGTCGTCACAGATCCTCTGGTGATGACTTCCGCAGGTCTGATGTACTGTGTTGAATTTTTTGCAGATAAAACCCCAGGTGTCGATACTGCATGGGACGCACTACACACGTTTATCAGAATTCCACTTGGAGCAGTGCTAGCCATGGGTGCAGTCGGTGAAATGACCCCCGCTGTTGAACTGGCTGCGTTTATTGTTGGTGGCTCACTGGCGGCGGCTGCCCACGCGACCAAGGCAGGCAGCCGAATCGTAATCAATTCGTCACCTGAACCCGTGACTAACTGGACTGCCTCCATTGGTGAAGACCTACTAGTCATTGTAGGTTTATGGACGGCATTAAATCATCCTGTTGTATTCCTTGTCTTACTTGTCATGTTCATTGGCTTAATGATCTGGCTCTTGCCCAAAATATGGAGAGGGATTCAACGCATTTTTAATAGCATCAAAAATTTCTTCAGCGGGGATCTAAAAAAAGAAGTCACTGAATCTGCGAATGAGATTATGAGTAATACTGATAATTGACCCTATAATAATTAATTCCAAATGAACAAGCGATCTCTGATTGCAATACCACTTTTCGTATTACTAACAGCTTCTGTTATCTGGTTATGGGTTTCGCCGGGCGGTATTAGCCGGGCACCTGATATCAAACTCACCATAACAGATGGAAGCATCATTGATTTACAACAACTACGTGGCAAACCGGTATTAATAACTTTCTGGGCAACATCCTGCAAAGGTTGCATTCGTGAAATGCCCCACCTGATTGCGCTTT
>SMWN01000025.1 GCA_004356415.1 Gammaproteobacteria bacterium | reverse complement strand
TACAGTTTTGTCTTCATCATTAATTTCAGGAATCGCATTCACATTGGAAAATGCGTAACCATCATTGCCCAGGAGTGTACTTATCGCATCACTACTGCTGGTTAATTGCCTACGTGCAAATATATCACCACTCCTGATACTTATCAGATCGAAAATATCATCCTCAGGTAAAATAAGCTTACCTGTGAGTTTGACCTCGGAGACCGTAAATAATTCTCCCTCGGTAATATTTATGGTGATATAAATACCTTTCTTATCTGGTGTGATAGAAACTTGTGAAGAGTCAACATTGAAATTGATATAGCCATTATTCAGATAATGTGACCGAAGCGATTCAATATCTGCGGTCAATTTCTGACGCGAATATTGATCATCTTTGGTAAAGAATGAAAATAGTGTTGGTGTTGTTGATTTAAATAACTTAAGTAATTTTTTTTCTTTAAAAACCGTATTTCCAACGATATTTATTTTCCGAATCTTAGCGACAACACCTTCAGAAACATCAATAGCCACTGCCACTCGGTTATTATCCAGTTCAGTAACCGTTGATTCCAGTTTAACTGCGTATTTTCCCAATGAATTATATTGTCTTCTCAATTCCTGCTCTAATTTCTCCAGTTGTAAACGATCAAAGGCACGGCCTTCGGCAAAACCTATCTGTCTTAAACTATCAATCAGATCCTCACTACGAATATCTTCATTACCGCTTAAGGTGATACTGCCTATTGAAGGACGTTCCTCCAGAATAATGACCAGTATTCCCCCATCACGTTCTAACCTGACATCTTTAAAGAACCCTGTCTTGAATAAAGCCCTCACAGCCTCAGCAGACAGTTGATCATCATATGTATCACCCACCTTCATTGGCAAATAGTTGAAGACGGTTCCTGGCGTAATTCGCTGTAGCCCTTCTACACGAATATCCTCAATCACAAACTCCTGAACTGCATAAACATTCATTTGCAAAAATAGGTAGATAAATGAGACGTAAAGTAATTTCTTAAGTAATTTATGCATATAATTGTTTTTTATATTTTTATAAATTAAAACGCCCTCATCCCATCAGGCGCGCAATATCATTATAAAATACAAGTACCATAAGACCCAGTAATAATGTAAATCCGACCTGCTGACCGATAATTTGTGTTGATTCAGAAACTGCACTTCCTTTAAAGAACTCAACGATGTAATACAGTAAGTGTCCGCCATCAAGTAATGGAATTGGTAACAGATTAAGTACGGCCAGACTGACACTAACGATACCGAGAAACCATAAAAACGCTGCAACACCACCTTTAGCTGAGTCACCTGCATATTGTGCAATACTTATCGGACCACTCAAATTTTTGACCGACGCCTGACCTGTGATCATTTTGCCCAGCATACGCAGCGTTAACCACGACATGTCCCATGTCTTTTCTACTGCCCTGAAAAATGCAGGCACAAATGTATAGGACTCCTTGCCAAATATCGTTTCAACAGGCTGGTTAGCAGCACCAATAAACCCTATCACATGACCATCATCTTTTACTTTTTTGTCCGGGGTAAGTTCCAGACTCAAATATTTATGTTGCCTTTCTATTTCTATCGTTATTTTTAAATTAGGATGGGCCTGTACATATTTAACCCATTGCATCCAATCATCAATCAGATCACCGTTTGCGGAGATAATTAAATCGCCCGCAATCAGACCAGCCTTATCCGCAGGCAATCCAGAATGTACATCACCTACAATGGCAGGCACTTTAAACCGCTTTGGTGTGATCCCAAGTTTATTTAACAGGCCTTGTTCTGCCAGATCATCAATTGATACTTCCTCAAGATTGACAGTCAGGATCTTAACGACCGATTTATCACGAATGGTAATGTCTACTTTGCTACTATCAATAATTTTGTTGATAAACGCGTCAACAACCATGGCCCAGGTATTTGTTTCGCGTGAATCAACAGCAATAATCTCAACACCGTTTTCGAGTCCAGCCTGGTGTGCGATTGACCCGTATTGCACATCACCCACGATCGGTTTTAGCCCGGTCAGTCCAATCATAAACATGAGCCAGAATGCAACGATAGCAAATATAAAATTAAAGACTGGACCGGCTATAACAATTGCAGACCGCTGAGCCAATGACTTCCTGTTGAATGCACGATCCAGCTCGGACTCAGGAACATTTCCTTCTCGCTCATCCAGCATTCTGACATAACCACCCAAAGGTAGTGCTGCTATCACTAGCTCACTTTTGTCTTGACCAAAATATCTTGACCATAGTGGTTTACCAAAACCAACTGAGAATCTTAAAATTTTGACATCACATTTTCGTGCAACCCAAAAATGTCCAAACTCGTGGAACGTTACCAAAATGCCAAGTGTGAAAACCAGGGCAAAAAGATAATATAAAAAATCAATCATGAACTAAGTTTTTCCCTTACTAATTTATCTGCAACGTACGCAAGCGCAAACTGCCGCGCTTCTGTATCAGCTGCTAACACGGTATCTATAGAATCAGCTTCCACCCCGGAAATATTTTTCAGTGTTTCTTCAACGAGTTCAGGTATCGCTGTAAACCTGATCTGCTTGTTCAAAAATGCTTCAACCGCAATTTCATTTGCAGCATTCATGATCGCAGTTGATGTCCCACCTGCAGTCATGGCTTCAGACGCCAGCCTCAGACTAGGAAACCTTTCTATATCTGGCATTTCAAAATCAAGACGCGCAATATCAAACAAGTTGAGTGATGCGACGCCGGAAACAATGCGTTCTGGCCATGCAAGTGCATGGGCGATAGGTGTTCTCATATCTGGATTGCCTAACTGAGCCAAAACAGATCCATCAACATATTGAACCATTGAATGAATGACACTTTGAGGATGCAATACAACCTGAATTTTTTCGGGTCCTGTATTAAACAGCCAACAGGCCTCTATTACCTCCAGACCTTTGTTCATCATTGTGGCAGAGTCCACTGAGATTTTTCTGCCCATATCCCAGTTTGGATGTGCGCATGCCTGTTCAGGAGTTACTGTGCATAGCTCGTTAAGAGGCGTTTTCCTGAATGGCCCCCCCGATGCAGTCAAAAGTATTTTTTCTACGCCCGACTCCGACAGACCATTCTTAAAATGGTCGGGCATACTCTGAAAGATCGCATTATGCTCGCTATCTATCGGCAAAAGTACGGCACCAGAGTCATGAATTGTGTCCATAAACAATTTACCAGACATGACCAATGCCTCTTTATTGGCCAATAAGACGCGTTTTCCAGCTTTTGCAGCTGCAAGTGTTGGTAACAAACCTGCCGCCCCGACAATCGAAGCCATCACATAATCGACTTCAGGTAAGGCAGCAACATGTTGTAAACCTTCTGTGCCTGATAAAGTTTTGACTTCGGTATCAAGTCCTTTTCCTTTTAAACTATTTTGTAATAATTCTGCCAGATCATGATCAGCGATAACGGCATATTTTGGTTTCCACATCTCACATTGTTCAGCAAGTAATTCAATATTGCGGTTTGCAGTCAATGCAATAATTTGATATTTATCTTTATGACGAGAGACCACATCTAAAGTACTGACACCAATACTTCCTGTTGCACCTAGCAGGGTTAATCCAATCACAACACTCTCTCCATGGCCCATAGACCAGCAAGAAATACTGGCGCCGCAGATGTCAGGCTATCAATCCGATCCAGAACCCCACCGTGTCCAGGTAAAATATGACTGCTATCTTTTATGCCTGCCATACGTTTGAACATACTTTCTACCAGATCACCCAGAATTGAAAAACTAACCGTCAATACAACCAATACAAGAAATAAAATAGCATAGGTAAATTGCATCTCTGAATAGAGCACATAGCTAACACCGACTAAAAGCGATATCGACAGAGCCCCATAGACACCTTCCCAACTCTTACCGGGACTCACATTACTCGCGAGTTTTTTGCTGCCAAATTTTCTGCCTGAAAAATAGGCAGCACTGTCAGCGAACCATATGAGGAAGAACAATAACAACACCAGTGCGACACCAGAAGTTTTCGCATGAATTAAAATCAAACTTAACCAGGATGGGACAAGAATGACGCCACCTATCATTGCTTTCAATAATCTGGATGATAGATTGACATTTTTATTCATCTGATAGCGAATCACCAGAAACACGGCAATTAGCCACCACACAAACCCACAATAAACGATTAAAATAATCCACTGATTATCCATGAATTTCAGGCAAGCTACGAGGCATAACAATATCACCGATACATATGAAATTTTATAGGAGCTGGCGTCAAAACCAGCACAAGCAGCCCATTCCCACGCAGCCACACAGATAATGATTGCGAGTACAAATGCCAGCAGCATTGTTGGTAAGAAAATGACGGCGCTGATAACCAGTCCAGCAAATATCATTGCCGTTATCACTCGTTGCTTAAGCATGTTCTATTTGTTCACTTGTACGCCCGAACCTTCTCTCTCGTCTCACATACCATTCGAGAGCTTTTTCTAGGCTCGCTGTCCCAAAATCCGGCCATAGACAATCATCAAAATAAAGCTCAGTGTACGCCAACTGCCAAAGCAAATAATTACTAATACGCATCTCTCCACCAGTACGAATAAATAGGTCAGGTTCCGGCAAATCGGACAAACAGATATATTCACCAATTAAGGCTTCATTAATATCCTCAATACGAATCTCTTTATCCATAATCATATTGCATAACTGTATAAAGGCGTTTGTTATATCCCATCTCCCACCATAATTAATAGCAACAACCAATATCAACCCTGTATTATTTATCGTGAGATTTTCTGCATCTTCCATAGATACACGGAGTTTTTCGGGGAACAAAGATAGGTCTCCCATAAAACGAATTCTGATATTATTATCATGCAGACCTTTAAAATGTTGCTGTAAAGATGAAGCAAATAATTCCATGAGCATGGAAACTTCTGTTCGGGGTCTTTTCCAGTTCTCACTACTAAAGGCGTAAACAGTCAACACTTCAATCCCTGCCTTGGAACTAAAGTTGACGATGTCCTGAAGCGCTTCAACACCTGCTCTGTGTCCAGCGATTCGGGGTAATCCTCTCTGTTTTGCCCATCGACCATTACCATCCATAATAATAGCAACATGCTTCGGCAAATTATCTATCTCACCGCTCGATGCACGTTTTTTAACCATGAATATTTCTACCATCTACAATGTCTAAATTTCCATCATTTCCTTTTCTTTCCCTGCCAGAAGCTTATCAATTTCGTGGACGTGACTATCAGTCAGTTTTTGGATCCTTTCTTCTGCGCCACGATCCTCATCTTCGGTTATTTTTTTCTCTTTAAGGAAATCCTTGCAGGTATGGTTTGCATCACGGCGTATATTTCGTATGGCAACTTTCCCTTTTTCTGCTTCACCACGAACTACCTTGATCAATTCTTTACGTCTATCTTCAGTCAACACCGGTAATGGAACACGAATCACTTCTCCGGCTGTTATGGGATTTAGACCTAAATCTGCATGCATAATTGCTTTTTCAATATCTGGGATCGTACTTTTGTCGAAAGCTGTCACAGTTAATGTACGTGCATCCTGTACACTTACATTCGCAGCCTGATTCAATGGAACATCGGAGCCATAATAACTGACCATGACATGATCCAGCAGACTAGTGTGTGCTCGGCCAGTTCTTATCTTGCTGAATTCCTGTTTCAGCACTTCCATACTCTTGAGCATGCGTTGATCTGCATCTTTGTATATATCGTCAATCATTGGCGTTTTCTCTATGGTTTATCCATCTGGGGTTTATCCGTTTCTTGCCTGATCTTAACCTCGGGTCGTTACCAGTGTCCCCTCATTCAATCCTTGAACAGCCCGCATCATCGAACCCGGCTGTGTCATATCAAGCACACGTAAAGGCATATTGTTCTCACGACAAAGAACAATCGCCGTCGCATCCATCACAGCTAATTTTTGCTCCAGAACCTCATCGTAACTTAGTTCATTATAACGCCTGGCTGATTTATCTGTGACTGGGTCTGCTGAGTAGACACCATCTACCTTGGTTGCTTTTATCAGCAAATCGGCATTGATTTCGATAGCACGAAGACTCGCCGCCGAGTCAGTCGTGAAAAAAGGATTCCCCGTGCCCGCAGCAAATATGACAATCCGGCCTTTTTCCAGATGGCGAACTGCCCTTCTACGAATGTAGTCTTCACATATTTCATTGATTGAAATAGCAGACATGACTC
>SMWN01000024.1 GCA_004356415.1 Gammaproteobacteria bacterium | reverse complement strand
ACAGGAATACGTGTTGATGATGAAACATTGAACAGAACAATCAGCAACATCGCCGCTGAGAACAAGGTTAGTTTAAGTCAGTTCAGGGATATTCTCGAAGGAGATGGGTTTAGCTATGAACAGTTTCGAGAAAATATACGTAACGAGATTATCATCTCACGACTTCGTCGACGCCAGGTGGACAACCGAATATCAATCAGCAGTAAAGAAATTGACAATGCCCTCTCCAATCTGGAGTTTCAGGGAAAGACAGAAACAGAATATCAGCTTAGTCACATACTCATATCCTTACCGGAAGCCCCGACTCCAGATGAGGAGGAACAGGCCAGACTGGTTGCAGAAAAGGTGCTTGAGGATTTAAAAGCAGGACAGGATTTTACGATGATGGCAACGACTTATTCAGACGGGCAGAAGGCGCTTGATGGCGGTAATTTGGGCTGGCGCAAAAAAAATGAAATACCTACTCTATTTAGCACACAAATTGAGTCAATGGAAAAAGGTGACATCAGCGACCTGATTAAAAGCTCAAGTGGATTTCACATCGTTAAATTGGCTGATGTGCGTAAAAGTGAAAAATACATGATCACACAAACAAATGCACGTCATATTCTAATTAAACTTGATGAATTGACCACGGCGGACGATGCCTGGGTCAAATTAGATCAGTTAAGAACACGTATTGAGGGCGGCGATGATTTCGCAGAGCTGGCCAGGTCACACTCGGATGATACGGTCAGTGCGGCTGAGGGAGGGAATCTTGGTTGGTCTAGCCCTGGAAGATTGGTACCTAAATTTGAAGAGGTAATGAATCAACTCAAAATCGGTGAGATCAGTCAGCCTTTCGAAACACAATTCGGCTGGCATCTTCTTCAGGTATTGGGTCATAGAGAGCATGACGACACTGAAAGCATCAGACGCACGAAGGCATCTGAAACGATTCGAAGAAGGAAGTCAGAGGAAGCGCACCAAAACTGGTTAAGAGATTTACGTGATGAGGCTTATGTCGAGTACCGACTAAATGAGAACTGATACTGAACTACCTCGTATCTTAATCAGTACAGGTGAGCCTGCAGGCATTGGCCCCGATATTACAATTCAAGTTTCTCAGGAAGATATTTATGCTGATATTGTTGCCATTGGTGACCCGGACCTGCTCCGAAATCGTGCATCTGCACTAGGCCTGCCTCTGTCATTAACTGAGTTTGATGCAGCTACCAAACAAAAGCACATTGCCAAAAGCCTGAGAATCATTCCGGTAAAAACCAAAACATCCACCATTCCGGGCCAGCTTAATATAGACAATGCTGAATACGTACTGACCCTGCTAAAAACTGCCTGTGCAGGGTGTATCGATAAAACATTTGATGCCATGGTCACGGCCCCCGTTCAAAAATCTATCATTAATGACGCTGGTTACTTATTTAGCGGTCATACAGAATTTCTTGCCGAAAATTGTAACCAGGGTTTCCCTGTCATGATGCTGGCCAATAATGTGTTGAAGGTCGCACTGGTCACAACTCACATCCCATTAACAAAAGTCAGTGCTGCCATCACAAAAGAAACCCTCTCGCGGGTGTTAAAGATAGTCGATAATGATCTACGAAATAAATTTTCAATCAATCATCCTCGAATCTTAGTTTGCGGTCTTAATCCGCACGCAGGTGAGGGAGGTCATTTAGGCAATGAAGAAAACGATATTATTATCCCAGTGCTCAATGAATTAACAAATCAGGGATTACATTTAACAGGACCACATCCGGCTGATACGGTTTTTACCTCTGAAATGATTAATAACTCTGATGTAATTGTCGCTATGTATCATGATCAAGGTCTACCTGTTTTAAAATCTCTGGGATTTGGCGAAACGGTAAATATCACTTTGGGTTTACCCATTATCCGCACTTCAGTTGATCATGGCACAGCGCTTCATCTTGCTGGCACTGGAAATGCATCTTCATCAAGCTTAATGGCGGCAATAAAATGTGCCATGGACATGACGTGCCATAAACCAGACATGTTTGCTTCTTCAAATTCAGTATCATCAATGATTATTCATGACTGAACACAGGGCAAAAAAAAGGTTTGGTCAACATTTTCTTCACGACCAGAATATTATTCATCGTATTGTCACAGCCATCGACCCAAAGCATCATCAAACAATCATTGAAATTGGACCGGGTAAAGGGGCACTTACATTTCCATTACTTGAACATCTCGATACATTACATGTCCTTGAACTTGATAGGGATTTAGCACAAGCCCTATCGAAAAAATACGAGGCTGTAAAAATAAGGCCTGAAAAGAAAATTGTCATACACTGTGTTGATGCCCTGAGCTATGATTTCGGGAAAATAGGTAATCAACATCTGCGTATTGTAGGAAACCTGCCCTACAATATTTCAACGCCGTTGATATTTCATTTACTGAGATATCATCATTCTATAGATGACATGGTGTTCATGCTTCAGGAAGAGGTCGTTGATCGCATCTGTGCCACGCCTGGCAATAAAGATTTTGGCCGTCTTTCCGTGATGGTTCAGGCACACTGTCATGCTGAAAAATTATTTACGGTCAGTCCTGGTGCATTTTCACCACCACCCAAAGTCATGTCGGCAATTATCAAGCTAAAACCACGTGACAGATTTTTAAAAGAAATTAACGACCCACCTGGGTTTGCACATATAGTGAAGCTGGCTTTCTCACAAAGACGAAAAACATTGAAAAATTGTTTGAAAGGGGTCCTTGAAAAAAATCAGATCAATGATCTGGGCATTGTCCCTGAGGCGCGTGCAGAAACCCTATCAGTTGATGATTTTATTCAGCTAGCTAATTCTTACCATAAGGAAAATCAATAGCTTAAGCTGTTGATAACTCTGTGTGTAAATTTTCATTATCCAAGAATTGATTTTCAGGATTTAATCTTCACTCGTTTGCTTCATTGCAACATAAAATATTTATATTTTTCCTTTATAATCAATATGTCATATATTTATCTTCTTCTTATGAATAGTACCTACTATCAATAAATATACGTGAAAACTGGCCTTTTGAATTGCTTGTGCATAAATACAAATCACGACATAAATATTAGCTGATATTACAGACGTGATATTGCCGATTTCGTTTTTTGTAATGACGTCAAATGGTCATAAAAAATTATTGACATAGCATTTCTTTTTATTCCAAATAATAATACGCCTTCAATTTTAAGGACTTATCTTAAACCGGCATGAATAAAAAATCTGCCTTACACCTATTAAACCAACTCTCGGTTAGACTGGAACAAGTCAGTGAACGCACTGGCATGTTGGTTTCGTGGCTGGTTTTAGCGATGGTTCTGTTGGTCAGTTACGATGTTGCCATGCGATATTTTTTCCAAAGTGGCTCCGTCGCGCTACAGGAAATGGAATGGCATCTGTTTTCACTGATATTTCTGATCGGGGCCGCTTACACGCTAAAGCATGATGACCATGTCAGGCTAGATTTATTTTACAAAAGTAAATTCATGGATGATCGACGTAGAGCATGGATTGATTTATTTGGCAGCATTTTTCTATTAATACCTTTTTGTATTTTAATCATTTTATCTGCCTGGCCTTTTGTATACCAATCATATATTCATCTGGAAGGTTCTCCTGACCCAGGTGGATTACCGTACCGCTGGATCTTGAAGGCAAGCATCCCATTGGGATTCACTTTCCTTTTATTACAAGGTGTTTCGGAAATTGTAAAAAATCTCAGTACCGTACTGGGAAAAGACACATGACTGCTGCCATCATTGCTATGTTTGTCATGCTTATGGTCATGCTTCTGATAGGCTATCCGGTTGCATTTACTTTAGGTGCTGTAGCACTTTTCTTCGGCAGTATCTTTTTAGGCCTGGATTTCTTCAACCTCCTCCCTCTGCAAATCTGGGGAATGATGACTAATTTCACCTTACTCGCTGTACCTTTATTCATCTTTATGGGCGTCACACTGGATAAATCTGGCCTGGCTAAAGATTTACTGGAAACCATGGGGCTTCTTTTTGGAAAGATACGAGGAGGTTTAGCTGTATCAGTCGTTGTTGTTGGTGCACTTCTGGCTGCGACAACAGGAATTGTCGGTGCAACGGTCGTAACGATGGGCATTATCGCGCTACCGACCATGCTCAAGCGCCATTATTCTCCTCTACTTGCTTCGGGCACAATCGCTGCATCAGGCACACTGGGCCAAATCATACCGCCCAGCATTATATTAATTCTGCTTGGTGATGTAATGGGTGTGCCGGTGGGTCGTCTTTTTGTCGGTGCAGTTATACCAGGAGCAATACTAGTCACACTTTTCCTTTTGTACATCCTTTGTCTTGCCTGGGTAAAACCTGAAGTTGCGCCCGCACTGGAGATTAATGAAGACGGGGATTTACTCAGAAAAGTCATATTTACCTTATCACCCCCCCTGTTACTCATCACAAGTGTACTTGGCTCAATCTTTGCCGGTATTGCATCTCCAACAGAATCAGCTGCTGTCGGTGCGCTTGGTGCCATGATACTTTCTGCTGCCCACGGACAACTTACCATGAATAACATGAAGGCAGCCATACAACTTACGATGCGCCTGACCAGCATGGTGTTTATGATTTTAATTGGTGCAATCGCTTTTGGTTTGGTATTTCGCGGAATGGGTGGAGATACACTGGTTCGTGAAATGATGACAAACATTCCCGGTGGGGTTTGGGGGTTCATGTTTGTCAGTATGCTTTTAATATTTGTCCTGGGCTTCTTTTTAGACTTTCTACAAATCTGTTTTATCGTCGTCCCCATCATTGCACCGATTGCCAATCTCCTGGAAATCGACCTCCTCTGGTTGGCTGTTTTAATTGCACTCAACCTGCAGACATCTTTCCTGACACCACCATTTGGTTTTTCATTATTTTATTTGAAGGCTGTTGCACCGCCGGAAATACGAATTCAGGACATATATCGCGGCATCATCCCTTTCGTAATGATACAAATTTTAACCCTGATATTACTGATGCTTTTCCCGATTCTGGTGACGTGGTTACCCGATTTAATGGATAACATTCACGGACTTTAGGAATTGAAGTGAAGAGTGAAAGGTTAAACGTGAAAAATTTAAGGCCTGAAGGGACGTTTCACTTTTCACTTTTCACTTTTCTAAGTGATTTTATTACTGATCCTGTTTCTGGTCTAACTCCACGCCAGATAAAGAAAGACTCCGCGGCCTGCTCAACAAGCATGCCTAAACCATCTAACGCTATTCCTGCGCCATGCGCTTTAGCCCACGCAACAAAAGGAGTATCTGCCGCCGAATACATCATGTCGTAGCAGCAGGTATTTTTATTAACGAGTCCTTCAGGTAATGGGGGGACATCGCCTTGCAAACTGGCAGAAGTAGCATTGATAACGATGTCAAAATTGCTACTGACAAGCTCATCAAATCCACAAGTTGAAATGTCGCCACGGTCTGAAAAAATATCGGCAAGTTTCTGTGCACGATTAACCGTACGGTTAGCAATAACAACTCTGTCAGCTTGTTCATCGAATAGCGGATCCAGAATCCCTCTGGCTGCACCACCTGCACCAAGTATCAAAATATTTTTATCTTTGATTGAGAGTTTGTGGTTGATAGTCAGATCACGAATCAGGCCAATACCATCTGTATTGTCACCTGCTATTTTTCCTTCATCATTAAAGCTTATTGTATTTACTGCCACCGCGCGTTCTGCTCTGCGACTCATCTGATCTGATGCTTCCCATGCATCCCCCTTGAAGGGTACGGTTATATTTAGGCCTTTCCCACCCTGATGTTGAAATTCCCTGATTGCATCTTTAAATTTTCCTTCGTCAACCAGAATGGCCTGATAGAAAATCTTTTGCCTGGTCTGTTCTGCGAATGCAGCATGAATTTGAGGGGATCTGCTATGTGCGACGGGATTTCCTATCACACAATAATTATCGATTGATGAATCTAAACGTATTGTCATTCAGCCTCTACAGGCTAAAATAAAGAAGGATTTATTTTAGGGTGCCTCCGAAAATAGGATATTTTATGTGAGGGCAAGGAAGCACCGCGCGCAGAACCGTAGTGTATGTGCAATACATGAGGATTCGAGCACGGTGTTGACGCCGCCATCGCGGAAAAAAGACATTT
>SMWN01000157.1 GCA_004356415.1 Gammaproteobacteria bacterium | reverse complement strand
TGCCTCAAAACGAATCGCAGCACCAGAAACCAGGGGGATTTTAAACCTGACGCACACTTCGTTGATGGTAAATCGAGTCTGAAAATTATCACTACAATCGACAACAACAGTAGCTAATTTTACTTGCTCTTCAAGTGTCGTATCTTCAATTTTATGATCGATAGTTGTGATCTGTATTTCAGGATTGAGTTCAAGGAGATGCTCTTTGGCTGAGTCTACCTTTAACCGACCAATATCATTGGTTGCGTGGACAATTTGCCTTTGCAGATTGGAGATATCAACTTCATCAAAATCTACAAGTACAAGATGGCCAACGCCCGCTGCGGCAAGATAAACAGATGAGGATGAACCCAATCCACCCAGTCCAATAATGAGTACACGCGAATCTAATAGTCGTTGCTGACCCTCGGCATCTATTTCCGGCAGCATCATTTGCCTGCTATATCTTAGTAATTTTTCGTTATCCATAGTATGTATGTCAGTGCGCCAGTCTATTTATATTTCAATCTTTGTTCAGAGATTTCGTCCATGAAGTTGCTTTTATTTCACGATTCTCTAGAGCATGATCAACCAGACCGAGATATATGTTTTGTAACCGAAGATGCCATCCAGATGGATTATTGATATTGTCACGTTGGTTGGTCTCTATGAAGCAAATGAATTTTATCTTTAATTTGTTAATAAAATTGTCATTTAATTTGATACCTGAAGTCTCTAATAAAGGTTTTATCTTAAGCAGAAGTTCATGTAGTGACGTTTGATCCAGATCATACTGGATCACCAGACGATTTCCTTCTATCTTGCTGTGAAGGATACCTTCTTCAATCTGGATGCATTTTAATAGTGGTTCTTTCTCGCATTTGGGTATTGCCGTCGCTAAAATCAAGGTGCGTGTTTTTGAACTTTTGGTATTCATTTTTAATATTAATCATATATCAAAAATAATTAGTCTGATATTTGCCCATAGGTAATGCGATCTTGATCAGATAAATCCTGAAGTGTCTTGATCTGCTTAAAACCATTGATCTGGAAGGCATGTTGAACCAGTGTTTTTTGATCATAGCCATGTTCAATCAATAAGAAAGCATTGTTGGCAAGATAACCCTTCGCATTCTCAAGAATTATATTAATTGCTTTCATGCCGTCAGCGCCTGCTACGAGAGCAAGTTCAGATTCAAACTGAACATCGCCCTGTAATAAATGTTCATCGTTCTGTTTGATATAGGGAGGATTACTGACAATTAGATCGAATGATTGTGAGGAAATGTTTTTATACCAGTCACTGAGTAAAAACTGAATGTTGTTCAGTTGATGAGTGTTAGCATTCTCCTTCGCCAGATCCAGGGCATCTGCATTAATATCTGTTGCTACGATCTTGCTGTTTGGTCGCTCAGATGCAATGGCAATGGCAACAGCACCGCTACCTGTGCCGAGATCAAGTATGCTGAATGACATCTCATCAGGAATCATTCGTAGAGCGGCTTCCACCAGACACTCTGTTTCCGGGCGTGGGATCAACGTTTCCTTACTGATTGCCAGCTCCAACGACCAGAATTCTTTTTTCCCTGTGAGGTGAGCAATCGGGTGCCCCTGACGCCGTTGTTCAATTAGTGATTTAAACAACGCTGATTTGTCATCAGAAATAAGTTGCTGTGGATGAGCATAGATCTTCGAGCGATTAAACTGCATCACATCACAGAGTAATATTTCCGCATCCAGCTTTGTGGTATCAGAACAGTTTATTCTTTGTTCCGCTTCCCGTAGCAATTCTGCGATGGTGGTCATTATTTTTTTCAGGGTTTTTCTATGAGCTGTTTATTCTGCAAGAGATGCTAATTGGTCCGCTTGATATTCGCTGATTAAGGGATCGATAATCACATCGATATCACCTTCCAGAAATTCATCCAGCTTATATAAGGTCAGGTTAATGCGGTGGTCAGTGACACGTCCCTGGGGGAAATTATAGGTGCGTATCCTCTCAGAACGATCACCACTGCCTACCAGGTTCCTGCGGTTTTCCGCCTGTTCCGAAGTTTGTTTTTCTCTCGCTGCATCTGTCAGTCGAGCTTGTAACAGTGATAAGGCGCGTGCCTTGTTCTTGTGTTGGGAACGTTCATCCTGACATTCAACAACAACACCCGTTGGGATATGTGTAATACGAATTGCAGAATCAGTCTTATTCACATGCTGTCCGCCAGCACCGGAGGCACGGAAAGTATCGATACGCAGATCAGCTGTATTGATTTCTGCTTCCCCAACCTCGGCTATCTCGGGCATAACCGCCACGGTACATGCTGAAGTATGAATACGCCCCTGTGATTCTGTTTCAGGTACACGCTGTACACGGTGTGCACCAGATTCGAATTTCAGTCTCGAATAGGCACCCTCTCCAATAATTCGCATAATGACTTCTCTATATCCATTGAGATCACTTAATGCCTGGCTCATGATTTCAATTTGCCAGCCACGTAGTTCGGCATAACGTGTATACATTTTCATTAATATTGCAGAAAACAGAGCAGCTTCCTCACCCCCTGTGCCGGCCCGTATCTCAAGGAATATATTACTGCCATCTGCCGGATCTTTGGGCAGCAGAAGAATTTGCAATTCTTTTTCCAGTGATTCATTTTCTTCTTCCGCAGTCCTTAATTCTTCCTGTGCGAGTTCACGAATCTCCTTTTCACTATCTTTCATCATCTCTTTTGCAGAGTTAATGGTTTCCTGATTGTTCGTATAATTCACAAAGTTTGCTACGACAGGTTTTATATCAGCATGCTCCTTTGCATAGTCACGAAATTTATTTTGATTATTGATAACATCAGGATCAGAGAGCAATGCCTCCAACTCTTGCATACGCTCGCTCAAATTGTCCAGTTTGTGAAGTAAGCTATCTTTCATGTGTTAAATGTTTGTGGTTAATACGGCAAAAATTAAAAAGGTCAAATTTTGGTAGATTAAATCTTGAAGAGAAAGTGGTTAGCCCACACAGGCTATTTTTTTGGATCTGGTGTTGTGTGATCCGTACTCAGGTCAAAGAGTTCGTAAGCGGCAGACAGTAAGTCATTTCTTCCCTCTGCCCCTGCAGCTCGTAATTGGCTACTTGGCGAGTGAATTAATTTATTTGTTAGGGTCCTGGTAACTTCCTGTAATACCTGTTCAGGGTCCGCCCCACTCTGTAACTTTCGCTGTGCCAGGAAGAGCACTTCTTCCTGTATTGATTGCGCCTGATTCCGTAATGCACGTATGGTGGAAACCGCGTCCAGCGAAGCTAACCAGTCCATAAAGTGAGTTACTTGGGTATCAATAATCTCTTCTGCCTGTTGTGCAGCTTTCTGACGACTCTGCATATTGTCCTGAATGACATCTTTTAAATCATCGATTGTATATAGATAGACATCATCCAGATCACCCGCTTCCGGTTCAATGTCGCGGGGGACAGCAATATCAACGACAAAGACAGGTCGGTGCTTGCGCGCCTTAATGGCGCGTTCAAAAGCGCCTTTACCCAGAATGGGTAACTGGCTTGCTGTTGATGAAATGACAATGTCGGCTTCAGCCAGATGTTGCGGGATATCTCCCAGCGTGATGGCATAAGCTGAATATTTGCTGGACAAATGTTGTGAACGTTCCAATGTCCGATTGGCAATTATCATGCGGGAAAGTCCATTCTCGTGAAGATGTTTGGCTGTGAGCTCAATGGTGTCTCCTGCGCCAATTAATAATGCAGTTTGCCCGGAGAGATTACCAAAAATTTGTTGTGCTAGTCGGACTGTGGCAAATGCGACAGAAACAGGATGACTGCCAATGGTTGTTGTCGCTCGTATTTCTTTGGCTACCTTGAATGAGTGTTGGAAAAGTCGACCCAGAAATTTGCCAATACTGCCTGCCTTGAGTGCAGTTTGATAGGAAGACTTCAACTGACCCAATACCTGTGGCTCGCCAAGTACCATGGAGTCGAGACCGCTGGCGACACGAAGCATATGTTTGACTGCATGTGCATCGGGGTGCGTATAGAGAAAGGGTGCCAGTTGTTCCTGTTTCAGACCATGATATTTAGATAGCCAGGTAATTGGCTTTTCATTTCTTGCTTCTTCCAAGCTGCAATAGATCTCGGTACGATTACAAGTCGACAATATGGCGGCTTCATTCACGCCCTGTTGGTGGGTGAGTTCCGCCAATGCATCAGGCACGGCATCGCTGCTGAAGATGATCTTTTCTCTAAGATCAACCGGAGCAGTCGCGTGATTTATGCCGAAAGCCAAGATAGTCATAATTGATAAAAGCGTTTACTAACACAGTGTCTGTTAATTCTGAGTGATGAAGTCGCGGAAAACAAGGGCAAAAGGCTTACAATTCAGTTTCTTGTATCGATTTGCCAGCCTTGAAAATAAGGGCATAATGACAATATTAAAGGTCTGACTCTATCATTGGAACATTTATCGTATAGTCAGGGTCAATTGTTAAAGAGTCATTAATTCGGAAAAACCAGTACAGCTTAATAATGAAAAACAAATCTTTCTCAACAAAAGCCAGATTCACGGGAATTCATGCCGGATTTCATGCCAATGTATTGATGGCCGCCCTGGTGTTATTGGTTAATGCCTGTACGACAGTTTCCAATCAGCCTGTGGATATGCATGAGGGAACAAGTCAGGGTGGGACCGCATCGACGGAAGAACAGGTTGCTGATCAGGAACCTCTAAAGAAATCAGGTCCGGAACGTCCCAAAATCGAATTGACGGAAGATATTCTTTATAAATTATTGGTGGCGGAGATTGCCGGACAGAGAAACCAACTCGATCTCGCGGTGGAAAATTATCTTGATCTGGCTCGAACAACTCGTGATCCTGACATCGTAAGCAGAGCAACGCGCATCGCTGTTTATGCACGTGACGATGCCGCGGCAAGGGAGGCAGCGCATTTGTGGGCAGAGCTGGATCCCGAAAATTCCGACGCACATCAGGTACTGGCTGTGATGGCAGTCAGGGAGGGCAACACGGCTAAGGCACTGGTACACCTTGAGATTATTCTCAAATCAAATGGACAGAGGCAAGGGCTGAATCAGAGACTCTGGATGGTTGCGAATTTTCTCAGTCGTGAGAAAGACAAAGAGCAGGTTAAGTTGATTCTGGAAGAGTTAATGGCAGGGCATCAGGATGCCCCGGAAATTTTATTTGCCTATGCACAGGTATTGACTCGCATGGCTGAACTACCCAGGGCACGGGAAGTGCTTGAACAAGTGCTTGCGTTGGTTCCACAAAATAATGATGCTGCAATGACCTATGTGTCGGTGCTGAACCAACTGGGTCTGGAAGCAGAGGCACTGGCGTGGTTAGAGAGTGCACTCAAGAAGAACAATGATGATTTTGCTCTACGTATTTTCTATGCGCGTATATTGACTGATCTTCAACGTTTCGATGAGGCACGGCGTCAATTTGAGATACTCACAGTACAAGACCCAGGCAATCCTGATGTGTTGTTTTCACTCGGCTTATTATATCTCCAGTCGAGCAGGCTGGATGACGCTGAAGGTTATTTCATTCGTCTGTCTGAAACAAAAGGTCATGAAGATGACGCGAGTTACTATTTGGGGAGAATTGCTGAAGAAAAGGAGGATTTGGAGAAAGCGAGTAATTGGTATCGTGGTGTTTCCAGTGGTAAAAATTATTTTGATGCGCAAATGCGCATAGGGATGTTATTGGGCAAGCAGAACAAAATTGAAGAGGCAAGATTACATCTGGCCAAAATACAAACACGAAGCGTTAGGGAAAAATCTGTTTTAATACAAGCGGAGGCTGAGATGTTGGCCGAAAACAGGCGCTTTGAGGAGGCCATG
>SMWN01000156.1 GCA_004356415.1 Gammaproteobacteria bacterium | reverse complement strand
TGGGCGGACCAATGCCTGCAAAAATTTCAGGGGCTTTTGCTGGTTACATCAAACCCATAGATACAAAAAGTTCAAAGCGTATTTTTAATTTAACAGATTATCCAGGAACATATTCCGAACTCGTATATGCGTATATTGGCTGCGTGCGTAATCTTCGGGACGTTCGTTCCGGTGGTTTTGATCCACACGTATTTGATTCCCTTATTAAGTTTGCGAATAAGTACGGACTTTTGACAAATCATTCATATGGAGAGCGTATTGATTATATTTGGTTATTTAAAATTTTGGAAATGCACAGATCAAGATCATTTTGAGGTATATAAAAGATGGGGATTTAGAGGAACTCGAAGAAATAATTGTTATTAGAGAGGACGGTAAGTTCGCAATAGTTAGAGATTACATATTTATGGAGGGAGGCGAAATTATTGAATCCTCCTGGACTGAAATTCCAACTATAGGGCAGACCCCTCCACGAGATCGTTCGGAAGCTGCCTACCATTACATATGTAGTGTTGTGAATAAAAATTTAAAAGATGTACTTGTCACGGGAATCATTCCTAATCGATTCAATACGGGTACGGAAATGTTTGTACGCCCAAAAGATCTAGTTAGCGCTCTATGGCTTCAATTAGAGCATGCATTAAGTCGTAATCTAGAATTTAAACAATGTGCTGCCTGTTCCACTTTTTTTGAAGTCAAATCAAAGAAAAGAAAGAATCAAAAAAAATATTGTTCTGATCGTTGCAGAGTTCGTGTGGGGGCAAGAAAACGTAGAGATAAGGAGAAAGCAAAATGAAAGGTCATATTAGAAAACGTGGTAGTAAATGGGTATTGGTTATTGATATTGGTGAGAACACCAGTGATCGCCGTAAACAGAAATGGATTCCTTTCGATGGCACTAAAAAAGAGGCGCAGGAAGAGTTAAGGCGCGTACTTGGTCAAATTGACAATAATCAGTTTGTTGACCCGAAAAAAATTACTTTATCACAGCACTTAAACGAATGGTTGAGAGTGGTTGATGTCTCAGCAAAGACTTATGAGCGTTATGAGATAATCGTTAATAAACATCTTATCCCTAACCTAGGAGCGATCAGATTATCCAACCTCAAACCACAGGATATTGAGAGCTATTACTCTAAAGCATTAAAGGAAGGTAGAGCGGACGGTAAAGGTGGTTTATCAAAACGTAGTGTTCTGCATACTCACCGTGTATTGCATGCAGCTCTTTCAAAAGCCATTACCTGGCAGTTGATTGTTCGTAATCCAGCTTCTAAGGAATTTATTAAGCCACCCAGACCAGATAAATCAGAACGCCTCACTTTCACGACAGAGGAAACGTTAGATGTATTGGACAAGGCAAAAGATAACAGGCTTTATGTGCCTATTCTTTTAGCCGTTACGATTGGGTTAAGAAGGGGTGAGGTATTAGGATTGAAATGGTCAGACATTGATATGGATGGGAAACGATTATCAATAAGACGTGTACTTGAACAAACACGTATTAGCGGGATTAAAGTTAAAGAACCCAAGACTGAGAGAAGTATTCGTAATATCGCCCTACCCGCTATCACTGTCTTTGCATTACGTCAGTACAAGGCCAGGCAAATAGAATTAGGGTTAAAATTAGGGACACAATTAAAGGATGATGATTTTATATTTGATTCACCATTAGGTCTGTTCAAGCCCTCACAACTTACAACAGCATACGCGGCTTTCAGGAAGTCTCACGGATTCAAACACGTTACGTTTCATGATTTAAGACATACACATGCAACACATTTACTTGAGAAAAATATCCACCCTAAGATAGTTAGTGAGCGTCTTGGTCACTCAACTATAGCGATAACCTTAAATACCTATTCTCACGTTACACCGAGCATGCAGGAAGATGCTGCAAACAAGGTTGATGAGTTTCTAAAAATCAGTAAATAGAAACCCTTTTTTCGTCATTTCGTTTGCATTTCGTTTGCAAATCGGGGGTTATACAAAATAACCAATTTATAACTTACTGATTAAAAAGGGGTAATTATTTAAAGAAGGGAAATCTTAACGGTTTTCAAGACCAGTGCATTCAACCGCTCTGCCACCTCTCCTAATATCTTTTAGTCCATATTTGTATTCTGCAAATTTCGATTGACCCATTAACACTGAGTAACGCGGTCCCGCTCTCGAGAACGTGTCCCTGACGTTCTTTCGGTATCCGTTCCAGACTCGACTCTAACGATTACTTCCATGTAATCGTACCTCCCCAGAAGACGCGAGAGCATACCTGATTGTATTCATGACGAAAAGGGGCAAAGGTGATTACTGTTTCTTCTTGTCCTTGAAAGACTTAATTTAGCCCCATCCAGACTTGAAAATGTTCATGAAACCCCCATACTATGTGCATATTAGTTTATTAATGTAAGGAGATTAGTCCAAATGAGTCAAAATCCAGTAATTGTTGTACGCAGACCCTCTGAGTCTGTCCTGGCAACAAATAAAGTAATCAAAAACACCTACATGTTGCTTTCTATGACCTTGCTTTTCAGTGCGCTGACGGCCTGGATTTCGATGAGAATGAACATGCCATACATGGGTATATTGGTCACTTTCGGCGGATATTTTGGCCTGTTATTTCTTACCTCATCATTGAGAAACAGTGCCTGGGGAATCCTATCAATTTTTGCCCTGACCGGCTTCATGGGTCTGACACTCGGTCCTGTGATTAATATGTATTTACATGCGTTTTCTAATGGTGCTGAGCTCGTTGCTTTAGCCATGGGTGGTACAGGCACAATATTTATTGGTCTTTCAAGTTATGCATTAACGACAAAGAAAGATTTTAGCTTCATGGGTGGCTTTTTGATGGTGGGTATCCTGACTGCCTTTCTTGCAGGCATTGCTGCCATGATTTTTAGTATCCCCCTTCTGTCGTTGGCAATATCAGGTGTTTTCGTATTATTGATGTCGGGACTGATTCTTTATCAAACGAGCGAAATCATTCATGGTGGCGAAACGAATTACATCATGGCGACAATCACGCTTTACATCACCATATACAACCTCTTCATGAGCTTGTTGCACATCTTGGGAGCTGTTGCGGGTGAAGATTAACTAAACGCTAGTCGTAGAAGTCTGTATTGTTCGAGAGCCCGGGTTGATGGCCCGGGCTTTTTTGTTTCTCGCACAGTATCCATGCTAGGATACGCAGCTTTATAATTTAGCAGTGCGTCGAATCACAGCACTGAATACGATAAATCAATAATCAATAACGAATATTACAAGAATTTTAGGGGACCTTGAGATGCAGATCGGAATACCCACAGAGATAGTTGCAGGGGAAAAGCGTGTCGCGACCACACCTGAAGTAGCGGGTTGGTTACAGAAATTGGGATTTACCGTTGCCATAGAGTCAGGCGCAGGTGAAAAAGCAAAATTTTCTGACCAGGCATACACTGACACTGGTGTAGAAATAATTAGCGATACCGAACAGTTATGGGCTAGCTCGGATATCATCCTCAAAGTTAGGGCACCGGAACCGTCAGAGATTGACTATCTGAGTACAGGCAAAACACTGATCAGTTTTATCTGGCCTGCTCAAAATGAAGACCTGATGAAGAAATTGTCCGCCAAGAATATTAATGTTCTTGCGATGGATAGTGTTCCGCGTATATCCAGGGCGCAAAAAATGGATGCGCTTAGCTCCATGGCCAATATCGCGGGTTATCGTGCTATTGTTGAGGCATCACATCAATTTGGTCGTTTCTTCACCGGTCAAATCACAGCGGCAGGTAAAGTACCGCCCGCGAAAGTACTGGTGATCGGTGCCGGTGTGGCTGGATTAGCGGCGATCGGTGCGGCACATAGCCTCGGCGCCATTGTTCGCTCTTTTGATACCCGCCCTGAAGTCAAAGAACAGGTTGAAAGTATGGGTGCGGACTTCCTGTTACTGGAATTTGAAGAAGACGGTAGTGGTGAAGGCGGTTATGCCAAAACCATGAGTGATGAATTCATCGCGGCGGAAATGGCCTTGTTTGCTGAACAAGCCAAGGAAGTCGATATCATCGTCACCACCGCACTGATTCCCGGCAGACCTGCTCCAAAATTAATTACCGCTGACATGGTGAAGTCCATGAAAAACGGTAGCGTGATTGTGGATTTGGCTGCTGAACAAGGTGGAAACTGTGAGCTGACCGTACCGCACGAATTAACCGTCACGGATAACGGTGTCACTATCATTGGCTATAGTGATCTGCCAAGCCGTTTACCAACACAAGCCAGTCAACTCTATGCAACTAATCTTCGTCATTTACTGACTGATATGACCCCTGAGAAGGATGGTCAAATTACCATTGATATGGAGGATGAAGCCATTCGTGGCGCAACCGTCATTAAAGCAGGTGAGATTACCTGGCCACCACCTGCCCCGAAACTCTCTGCTGCACCAGCAGCAAAACCGACAGAGACTGCACCTGTTGTTGAAAAGCCAGAGCCCAAGAAAGCAGGACCAATCAAGCAGGCATTACCAGTAGTAATTGGTGCACTTGTTTTATATGGCCTGGGTTCAGTCGCTCCGCCATCTTTCATGGCACACTTTACGGTATTCATGTTGGCCTGTTTTGTAGGCTATATGGTGGTCTGGAATGTGTCAGCTTCTTTACATACACCGTTGATGAGTGTGACCAATGCGGTCAGTAGCATCATCATCATTGGTGCATTGATACAAATCTCTTCATCAAACACGTTGCTAATGGCAGTGGCTGCATTTGGCGTCCTCATAACCAGTATCAACATCGCGGGTGGCTTCGCAGTCACCTATCGCATGTTGCAAATGTTCAGGAAATAAGGGGAAACGTCATGAGTGAAGGATTAGTAACTGCAACTTATATTGGCGCGACCATCCTGTTCATCTTGACTCTGGGAGGCTTGAGCGATCAGGAAACGGCGCGTAAGGGTAATGTCTACGGCATGATCGGCATGACTATTGCCATTTTGGCGACGGTGTTGGGGCCGGAAGTTAGCAGCAATTTCCACATCATCATTATCACCATGCTCATAGGTGGCTCCATTGGTATGGTCCTCGCAAGAAAGGTGCAGATGACACAGATGCCGGA
>SMWN01000023.1 GCA_004356415.1 Gammaproteobacteria bacterium | reverse complement strand
TCTGAATCTTCCATGGGAATGACCCTGGCGACACCACCCGAGAGTCGGATTGCAGTTTCAAATGATTCAGCAAGACGCAATTTTAGATCCGGGCGCACCTTGAAACGATCAACCACAACTTCAATATCGTGTTTTTTGTACAGATCCAGTTCTGGCACCTGATCAAGTTCAGTCACATGACCATCGATACGCGCACGTACAAACCCTTCACTGCGCAGGCGATCGATCAACTGTAGATGTTCCCCCTTACGTCCCTGCACCACAGGTGCAAGTAACATGAGACGTCGTCCCTGTGGTTGCCTCAGCACCTGATCCACCATTTGACTGATGGTTTGCGCTGCCAATGGCACATCATGTTCGGGACAACGAGGCTCGCCAACTCTGGCAAATAATAATCTCAAGTAATCATAAATCTCTGTAATAGTACCAACGGTGGAACGTGGATTATGAGAAGTCGACTTTTGCTCAATCGAAATGGCTGGTGATAATCCTTCAATCAAGTCGACATCCGGTTTTTCCATTATCGACAGAAATTGTCTGGCATAGGCAGAAAGCGATTCGACATAGCGGCGCTGGCCCTCGGCATAAATCGTGTCAAATGCGAGCGAGGATTTGCCTGAACCTGATAAACCCGTAATGACTATCAGCTTGTCACGGGGTATATCAACGTCGACATTTTTCAGGTTATGGGTGCGCGCCCCACGAATACGGATTGTGTCCATGAATATTTTTTTGTCTTCACCAATGTAAACCTGTAAGTATACATTGTTCAAAGGAGTCGTTGCTGGCAATATGTGCCCTTTTTTGAGCGCTTGGATCACTTTTAGAGGATCACCAATCTGGCATGAAGCCTAAAGATAAAATGACAGCAGTAGAACTGAGGGGAAGTTTAAGTCTGGCGGGTGTCTTGTTCCTGCGGATGCTAGGACTGTTCCTGATATTACCGGTATTCAGCCTCTATGCAAGAAATCTACCGGAAGCGACCCCCATGTTGGTTGGGCTTGCCTTCGGTATCTATGGCCTGACTCAGGCATCTCTGCAAATCCCTTTTGGTATGTTGTCAGACAAGCTGGGTAGGAAACCCGTGATTTTTGCAGGTCTGTTGATATTTGCAGTGGGGAGCCTCATTGCTAGCACAGCAGACTCCATCTGGGCCATGATGCTGGGACGTGCAATACAAGGTGCGGGGGCAATTTCTGCCGCGCTCATGGCATTGGTCGCTGATCTCACCCGAGACCAACAAAGAACCAAAGCCATGGCATTGATAGGTATCAGTATCGGTATTGCCTTTTCATTGGCATTCGTTGCCGGGCCTGTGCTGGACGCAATGATAGGTGTTTCCGGGATATTTTTAATCAGTGCAGCATTGGCTGTGCTCGCCATGGTGGTGCTATATCTTGTGGTTCCAGATCCTCAGTACTCCTTCTTTCACAGTGACGCTGAAGTTTCGCTTGCGATGCTGGGAAATGTTTTTAAAGATCACAATCTGCTCAAACTGGATCTCGGCATCTTCATGCTACATACCGTGTTGATGGCCAACTTTATTATTGTCCCCTTGTCTTTACAGGATTCCGCCGGATTGTCATCGGCACATCATTGGCAGGTTTATTTACCCGTATTGATAACTTCAGTCATCCTCATGGCACCTTTTATCATCCTGGGGGAACGCTCAAATAAATCAGGAATATTTTTCAAGGGTGCGATATTGATATTGATGTTATCGCAACTAGGCTACTATTTTTGGCACGACTCGATCATGGCATTGGCTGCCATGCTTTTGATATTTTTCACGGCTTTCAATTATCTGGAGGCATCCTTACCTTCATTGATTTCCAGAGCGGCGACAAACAACATCAAGGGAACTGCACTGGGTGTCTATGCCTCAAGTCAATTCATGGGAACATTTACGGGAGGATTAATTGGTGGCATTATCCACGAACATTTCGGGCTGCCAGCAGTGTTCATTTTTGGTGGTATCATGGCACTGGTATGGTTTCTGTTAACCCTGCTGCCCACGAATAACTACAGAACAAATACTGAACGTTGTAATTAACTAATAAAAGTTTTCAGGAGAAAATTAAAATGGCCAGAGGCGTAAACAAAGCAATTATTTTAGGATCATTAGGACAGGATCCGGACATCAGATACACCGCCAGTGGCGCAGCCGTTGCCAATATCAGTATCGCAACCAACGAACAATGGAAAGACAAAGAATCCGGTGAAATGCAGGAACGCACTGAATGGCACCGCGTTGTATTCTTCGGTCGTCTGGCTGAAATCGTCGGTGAATATTTGCACAAGGGTTCTCAGGTTTATATTGAAGGTCGCCTACAGACCCGCAAGTGGCAGGATAAAGAAGGGATTGACCGCTATACAACAGAAATTGTTGCCAATGAAATGCAGATGTTGGGCAGTAAAAGTGGTGGAACGACTGCGAGTTTTGACCAGACACCCCTGGCAGAACAATCGACGCACCATTCCAGCGATATTCCCGGTGCAGCGCCCGCTGCTACAAGTGAAAAAAGTCCAAATGACGATTTCGATGATGATATTCCGTTCTAGCGGTTTGATTGCAATGAATGAACCAGAAACTGTTCTTGATTAGTCTGTTTTTCTGGTTCTGGCAAAACGTTTTTTCTTATTTGCTTTTTTCTTTGATCTCTTGCGATTACTGAATTTTAAAACAGGTACCTTAACTGCTCTCGGTTTACCCATGTAATAGCCTTGTGCATAATCAACACCAAGCTCTTTTAAACGCTCTAATATTTCTTTATTTTCAACAAACTCAGCGATGGTCTTTTTACCCATTACATGACCAATTTCATTGATTGATCTGACCATCGCCAGATCAATAGGATCGTTTACCATATCTCTGACAAACATCCCGTCAATCTTCAGATAATCCACTGGTAGATTTTTCAAATATCCAAATGAGGAGACACCACTACCAAAATCATCAAGCGCAAAAAAACAACCTTTGTCTTTTAACACCTCCATAAATCTGATCGCATTGGATAATCTGGAGATAGCGACAGTTTCCGTTATTTCAAAACAAATATTTGAAGGAGGTACATTTTCTTCATCCAGTTTGTTCACAATATCATTGAGAAATGCTTCATTACTTAGTGAGTGACCCGACAAATTTACTGAGCAGTGCGTTAGTCCCTTGAGTTTGCCAGGACGTTTTGCCAACCAGGCATATACTGAGTCAAACACCCACCGATCGATTTTGATAGAAAGATCATATCTCTCAGCAGCCGGTAAAAAAGCGCCAGGAAGAATGATTTTTCCGTCTTCGTCAATCATTCTTATCAAACATTCATAACGTTTTTTATCTTCATCTTCTTCCGATAGTGAAACGATAGGTTGTAGATACAAACGGAATCGATCTTCCTCCAATGCATGGTTGATTCTACTTACCCATTGCATTTTGCCCCGATGAACCGCCAAATCAATATCCTCGGGATGATAAACATGAACTCTGTTCCGCCCTGCATCTTTTGCTGCATAACAAGAAGCATCCGCAGCACTTAATATTTCAGTAGCAGTATTACCACCGCTGTCATCAATGGGAACTAATCCGATACTGACGCCAATCGAGAAACGTTTGTCTGTCCACACAAAATGAAATTCTTCAACCAGCTCCCTTAAATCATGAGCAACGCGTTGTGCCTGATCCAATGAGCAACTTTCCATCAGCACGCCAAATTCATCGCCGCCCAATCGTGCAAGTGTGTCTTTTTTCCGAACTTTGGATTTAAATAATTCACCCAGTTGCCTGAGTAGTTCATCTCCTGCCAGATGTCCACAAGTGTCATTAATCACCTTGAACTGATCAAGATCCAGATAGCACAAGGCATGCTCCTCTCCACTTCCATCGCCTTCATGAATCAATCGTTCAAGCCTGATTTCAAACTCGCGTCTATTTACCAAACCTGTCAAAGCATCATGGCTTGCTTGGTAAGAGAGTTGCTGAGATAGTTTATGAGCATCGGTAATATCCTCAGAAACGATCAGTAACGTCTGCGTATCACCAATATCATTAATCACACGTGCAGACTCCCTGCTCCAGATGATAGATCCATTATTTTTAACCTTGCGAATTTCCCAGTTGTGAGTATTTTTACTATCAAGAAAACATGCCTTTACTTTGTTCCGATAATCTTCCCTATCTTCAGAAAAAATGATATCCATTTTTGAGTAGCCAATAAGTTCATTTACACGATATCCCAGTTTCTCAGCACCAAACTCATTGACTGAAATAATTGTGTTATCCTGATCAATTGTAAAAAACATGGCGGGATTAGCATCATACAACGCACGAAATCTGTTTTCACTTCCCTTTAAAGCTATCTCTATTTTTATACGTTCAGTGATATCATGGATAATAGCAAATATGCAGAGTTCCCCCTTAATCTCGAGCACAACTGCTGAAGACAAGGTATTGAGCACTTCCCCGTTTTTCCTTCTGAGGGTGGACTCAAATCCGGCATACTTGCCTTTCTCTTTCAACATCGAGACAACTCTTTCCCTCTCAACGTCGCTATAAATATTTAACTCAAGTGTTGTTTTGCCAATTAATTCTTCTCTTTGATATCCTGTTAACTTGATGCAAGCATCATTCGCCTCGAGAATTTTTCCGTCCGCAAGACGTGTGATCACGACAGCATCGGGGCTTACATCCAGTGCCTTGGAAAATTTCTCTTCACTTGTATGTAATAGGGCCTCCTGTTTTTTCCAATCTGATAAATCCCTGATAAATGCACTGAATGAGATAATCTTGTTATTGGAGTGAACTGGCGTGATTGCTAATTCGACTGGGAAGGTATGTCCATCCCTGTGTTGGGCATCAAATTCAATTCTCCTGTTCAGTAATTGTGAGCTCCCCGTATCGAGCACCCTTCTAAGCCCCTTCCTGTGCGCTGATTTTTTATCGCGTGGAATAATAAATTGATCTAAGGCTTTACCTGTGACTTCATCTTCGGACCATCCGAATGTTTTTTCCGCCTGTTTGTTCCATTTTGTTACTTTACCTTTAATGTTAATCGCAACAAATGCATCAAACGAGTTTTTCAGGATGATTCTGTTTATTTCTTCTGCTTGATTTCTTTCAAATTCCGAGCTAGCCAGGGAAGCGAATGCCTTAACAATTGTGATTAGTTCCTGTTCATTTTCCAGGGGGATCGTATCGAGGATAGCGATGTGACCGAGAATATAACCTGATGACGAAATAATGGGACAACCAAGATAACCCTCAACATTCATCTTTTTTAATTCTTCATCATCTGGAAATGATGCTTGTATTCCTTGTGAATAAAAACGGACATTACCTTTTAATACATCTTCACAGGGTGTGCCTGAGAGCGCATATCGAATATTTTCAACAAATTCACCATTCGACCAGAACGCAACTGTATCAATAAAATCAGATACTTTCCCCTCCGCAGCCCTGGAAATTAGTACGTATTTCGTCTTCACTACAAAGACAAGGTTTCCGACTAATTCCTTGAAAAAAGTATTATCCATAGACATGACTGCCTACGGTTTGGTATGCATGGTTATGTTGTAATAATTGAACCATTAATGAAGCTCCACGAGTAAATCCAGACTAATAATTTATTTGAACTGAGTTCCTGATTATATATTCTAATGACGTATATATTTAATGAATTGGTTGAGGAATTCAGATTCTTTTTTAAAGATCACCATCATAACCATGAGATTCAGCACAGCAACAATAAAAAATATTTCCGGAATTTCGATGCCTGCAGAAATTAGCACAATCATCAAGACGGCAGAGATCACCATAAAAAAGGCATTAATAATATTATTTGCGGCAATGATCCTGGCGCGATGACAGGGATTACTTCTTTGCTGCACCAAAGCATACAAAGGAACCATATATAAGCCACCGGACAGTCCAATCAAGCTTAAATCAATCAACACCCGCCAATGATTGAAATACTGAAGAAACATGCCGGCGGTTAAAAGCTCACCCTCAGACAGTTTGATATCCGGTAATGAGATAAAGGATAGGTCTGCTGCAAAACATGTCAGCCCAATAGCACCGATCGGCACCAGGCCAAGGTTGATGTGCCCGGGGTTGGTATACTTACCAGACAGTTTCTCGCACAATAATGAGCCAGTACCTATGCCGATAGAAAACGCAGTAAGCATCAATGTCGCGATCCTTTCATCACCGTTTAATACCTCCCGGGTGTATGTCGGAACCAGCGACAGAAAGGTGGCACCGTAGAACCAGAACCATGATATTCCAATAATGGCCCAAAAAACGGTTCTGTTTTCTCTGGAAAATTTAATCATCCTGCAGGTCTCTGTTATGAGATTCCAGTTGACACGAAGTGTTGGTTCAGGCGCGGCGGCTTCTGGAATTGAACGGCTGGCTATCCAACCTGCCGTGGCAAGTGTAATGATGACGATTGATACATACAGACTACCATTGGGGTCCATCGCAATCAGTACACCCCCAATAATGGTCCCCAGGAGAATGGCCATGTAAGTCCCCATCTGGATCATGCCATTACCACCAAGCAGTTCACCCTCTGATAAGTGTTGTGGAAGGATGCTATATTTCAACGGGCCGAATAATGTAGATTGTGTTCCCATGAAAAACAGTACCGTGAGCAACAATGGTGCACTCATAAAATAAAACCCCACACTGCCTGTCATCATAATGACGATCTCCGTCATCTTGATCCGGCGTATTAACAGGGATTTTTCATATTTATCAGCGAGCTGACCTGCCGTTGCAGAAAAGAGGAAGAAGGGCAGGATAAATAGTCCGGCAGCGACGATCACCAGGATACTACCATTGACGCCTAATTCGTCGGCAAGGGCAAATGCAATCAGTATTACAATTGCATTTTTGAATACATTGTCATTAAACGCACCCAGAAACTGGGTACAGAATATTGGCAAAAACCGATTATGTTTTAACAGGCCAAACTGGTTCATAATCAGGACGTAACTCAGGATTCCCTTTCTGCTAGAATGGAACAAAGGTGCCTTTCATACTGACACAAAAGCTCGACGGAGTGAAACGGGGTTAATAATGACTATTGTTACAGACATCAAGTTGTTAAAAAACAGGCGTACAAAGATCATCGCAACACTAGGCCCCGCTTCTGACTCACCAGAGATCATCAAACAACTAATAGAAACCGGTGCCAATGTGTTCCGCCTGAATATGTCTCATGGTGAACATGCTTCTCATGAAAATACCTATAAGCTTGTACGCAATATTGCTGATGAACTGGGTAAACCCATTGCTATTTTGGCGGATTTATGTGGACCCAAAATCCGCACGGGAAGATTTAAAGACGGGCAGATTACACTGGAAGTTGGAGCAACTGTTACAGTCACAACACGTGATGTTGAGGGAGAACCAGGTCTTATCCCTTCTCAATACCAAGCATTAGCAAATGATGTCAACCCCGGAAATCGCATATTGCTTAACGATGGCAATCTTGAATTAAAAGTTGAAGGCGTTGATGGAACTGAAATCTCATGCACAGTTGTCTATGGCGGAATTCTGAAAAATAATAAGGGAATTAATTTGCCCGGGGTCAATGTCTCAGCACCTTCCCTAACGGACAAAGATCGTGAAGATGCACAATTTGCACTAAAACTCGGGGTAGATTTCATGGCATTATCCTTTGTCCGCCGTGCGGCTGACATTAACGACCTAAGATCTATTATCAAAAAAGCAGGTGCCAGCACAGACATCATTGCCAAGATCGAGAAACCGGAGGCACTGGAAGATGTGCATGGAATTCTTGATGCTGCTGACGGCATTATGGTGGCCCGTGGTGATCTGGGGGTTGAACTCAAACCTGAGCAGGTTCCAGTGGTCCAGAGCCAATTAATAGATATCGCCAGACAAAAATTTAAACCAGTCATCGTTGCCACCCAGATGCTGGAATCCATGATTGAAAATGCCAGGCCGACCCGCGCCGAGGTTACAGATATTTCCTATGCGGTGACTCTTGGGGCTGATGCAGTCATGCTATCTGCTGAATCTGCTGCGGGTAGCTTTCCTGTCGAATCTGTCGACATGATGGATCGTATCCTGCGTCAGACTGAAGCGTATCTCTGGCAACATGGGGAGTATGATTCCGGATTAAGCACCTCGGATAAGATACCCGTGCCTTTATGGAATGCAATGGCCAATGCAAGCAATGGCCTGGCTCGGGATTTGATGGCACGTGCTGTCGTCGTTATTTCACAGGGGGGTATGTCAGCTGCAACCATAAGTTCAGCTCGACCAGCAGCACCTGTGGTTGCCATTTCAAGCCGGGTGCGCACATGCAGAAAAATGGCATTGATGTGGAGTATCATTCCAGTGCTGGTTGAAGAAAATGATATGGGTAACCATCACGCCCTGGCGAAAAAGATTGCTGAACAACTGGATTTGGCAAGACCCGGAGATACTGTCTTACTGGTAAAAGGATTTCACCAGGATCCGGAATTGAATTGTCCTTCAGTGACGGTCATCACTGTTTAACTGTTATTAGAAAGTTTAAACGGTACTCATTAACGATACGATGTGCCATTCCCTATAAATAGCTAACGGTATTTATAAACCGGCTCAGCGCCATCTGCCGCTGACTGGTATTTGACAGAAATCTCGGTAAATGCATTTAACGCATCTTCCATATCCTTATCTTCTCTTAACTGAAAAGAATCGATACCGCAGCGTTGCATGTAGAAAAGTTGATCACGCAACACATCACCGACCGCCCTTAATTCCCCCTGAAAGTTATACCTTTCACGCAGCAGACATGCATGCGAATAGGCTCGGCCATCAGTAAATGCAGGAAAATCCAATGCAATCAAATCAAAGTGTTTGAGATCCTTCGCGACTTCCTCGGTTTCGTCATCACCATCAATGCATACACCTAGCTTTGAATCTCTCTTCAATAACACTTCTTTGTTATCTAGCCAATATGCAAACGGAACAATAATGTCACCCGTGGGAAGGATTTCATCCGCTGTTATTTCTACGAGCCTTTGCCAACTATCTTCAACAATTTTTTGATCTTTAATAATTTGCACTGGCAACGACCTTCTCTTCTGAATGTTTTTTCGGATAAACCCTTTCCTTGAACGGCTCAATACCAATACGGCGATAGGTTCCAAGAAAAGATTCTTGTTCTTCTCGTTGTTCAACATAGACATCGAGTATACGGCCTATAGTCTCGGCAACTTTCTCTTTTTCAATGCCGGGCCCAAGGCGATCTCCCAATGAAACATCATTCTCGGCTGAACCACCAAGTGTCAATTGATAAAATTCAACACCCTTCTTATCCACCCCGAGTATACCTATATGGCCAACATGGTGATGACCACAGGCATTCATACAACCGGACATTTTGATCTTGATATCACCGATATCATGCAGATAATCCATATCGTTAAATTTTTCATTGATTTGTTTGGCAATTGGAATTGATCCCGCATTCGCAAGTGAGCAAAAATCCAGACCGGGACAACAGATAATATCGGTTAACAATCCGATATTGGGTGTCGCTAACCCATGTTCGGCAAGTGACTCCCATAAAGGAAACAAATCAGCCTGTTTCACATGAGGCATAATAAAATTCTGGTCATGGGTCGTGACTATCTCACTAAAGCTGTATTCGTCAATCATATCTGCCAGACGATCCATCTGCACATCAGTGACATCTCCAGGGGCGATGGTCGGTGCCTTGAGTGACACGACAACCGCACGATAGCCATCAACTTTATGTGTCTTTACATTTCGATCCACCCATGCAGCAAAGGCCTGGTTGGAAGCAAGGTGCTCATCAAAGGTAGACTC
>SMWN01000155.1 GCA_004356415.1 Gammaproteobacteria bacterium | reverse complement strand
TTTTTGTGGTAGCCGCATGCATGCCGGAACAATTATTGTACTCGATAAGGCTGGAAAGAACCCAGGTGCTGGAATGCGACGCGGGACAGTCATTTTAGTGAAGAAACCCGCTCATATTACTGCTACATTTAAAAGTAACGGAAATTTAAAAATACAGTTTTTGCGCTTGCTGTTCACACAACTCTCGAATATGGGTAAAGAATTTTCAATTTTCAAGAAATTTGGACCGGAAGCACATCGTTTTTCAGGTGATTTGGCACGTAATGGAAAGGGTGAAATTCTGATCTTACAAACACTTGACCTCAATAAGGTAGCATGAAACGTACACGTGGGAAAAAAGGTCGTGTTCAAGGCCGTACTACACCCCATAAATCTTTGGCGGAAGTTCGACATCTTCTAGGTGATGCGCCCCGCACACGTGACATGTTGATTGAGAACCTCCATAAAATACAGGACCACTATCACCATATTTCAAATCGTCATATTCTTGCACTCGCCATAGATATGAGCCTACCAATGGCTGAAATCTATGAAACGGCGACTTTTTATCATCACTTTGACGTATTGAAAGAAAATGAAACACCTCCACCAACCAGAACGGTAAGGGTATGTGAATCACTCACCTGCGAGATGTTCGGTGCTGAAGAATTAATTAAACAGCTTAAATCTGAAAATATGGATAACGTCCGTATCCAGCCGGTGCCGTGTGTAGGTCGATGTGCAGCTGCACCAGTAGCTGTTGTTGGTACAAATCCCATAGAAAATGCGGATAAAGAAAGTGTCATTTTTGCTATTGAAAAAAACGAGTTTTCAGATTCTCTTCCGCCAGACTATATTGATTACAGCTCCTACAAAGATAATGGTGGTTACAAAACACTCATTGATTGTATTAATGGCAAATATCAACGTGAAGAGATAATTAAATTACTTGAAGATTCAAACTTACGTGGTTTGGGCGGAGCGGGATTCCCGGCTGGTCGCAAATGGCGAATTTTATGTGCACAAGAAGCACCGAGAATGATTGCTATTAATATCGATGAAGGAGAACCAGGTACATTCAAGGATCGTTATTATCTGGAAACTGATCCGCATCGATTCATTGAAGGCACTCTAATAGCTCATTGGGCCATTGAAGCCGATGAAATCTACATCTATCTACGAGATGAATATGCCGGTTGTAGGATGATGCTTGAAAAAGAATTGTCTAAACTTCATGATAGTCCTCCTTGTGACTTACCCAAGATACATTTAAGAAGGGGTGCCGGTGCATATATATGTGGTGAAGAATCCGCGATGATCGAATCAATTGAAGGCAAACGCGGTATGCCGCGTTTACGTCCACCATATCTTGCTGAAGTCGGACTATTTGGCCACCCTACCCTTGAACAAAATATGGAAACCCTGCATTGGGTCAGGGATATCATAGAAAACGGGCCTGACTGGTTTAGTTCAAACGGTCGTCGTGAACGAAAAGGACTACGGTCATTCTCAGTTAGTGGCCGTGTTAAAAAGCCAGGTGTTCATGTTGCGCCTGCTGGAATAAGTATGCGCGAATTAATCGAAGAATATTGTGGTGGGATGCTGGACGGACATGAATTCTACGGCTATTTCCCTGGTGGGGCGTCAGGTGGAATCTTGCCTGCCTCATTAGGTGATGAACCATTGGATTTTGATACATTACTAAAGTATGGCTGTTTTATTGGCTCAGCAGCAATCGTTGTCCTGTCAGATAAAGATAGTGCTAAAGCAATGGCATTAAATTCAATGCGTTTCTTCGAAGACGAATCATGTGGTCAATGTACCCCTTGCCGAGTAGGCACTGCAAAGGCAGTAAAACTTATGGAAAAAGATGAATGGGATCAATCTTTACTGGAAGAATTATCAACTGCTATGGTAGATGCCTCGATATGTGGTTTAGGACAAGCTGCACCTAACCCACTACGTTGTGCAATTAAATATTTCCCTGAGGAATTTGAATAATGGCTGCTAATCCTGAGTTCATGAATGAAAAAGCCGTGACGTTTAACCTGAATGGAAAGGATATCGAAGCCTATGGTGATGAAACTATTCTTCAGGCTGCCAAACGCAACGATATAGAAATTCCACATCTTTGTTACCAAGAAGGCTATCGCCCGGATGGCAATTGTCGTGCATGCATGGTTGAGATTGATGGTGAACGAGTATTAGCACCATCGTGTTGTCGTAAGCCAACAGACGGAATGAAAGTCAACAGTGAAAATGAACGAGCGCAGCTGTCACAAAAAATGGTATTGGAATTGTTACTTTCCGATATGCCTCAACAAGGTAAGTCTCCTTATAAATTAAATTCTGAACTCGATTATTGGGCCGATAAATTTGAGATCTATAACCCTCGCTTCGAACAACGCGAACAACCAAAACCTGATCTATCGCATCCAGCTATAGCTGTTAACCTGGACGCCTGTATCCAATGTACGCGCTGTGTCAGGGCTTGCCGAGAAGAACAGGTGAATGATGTCATTGGCTTTGCATTCCGGGGCACACATTCTGAAATTGTCTTCGATATGGCAGCACCCATGGGAGAGAGCACCTGTGTCGCGTGTGGTGAATGTGTCCAGGCATGTCCGACTGGTGCGCTTATGCCAGCAAAAAATGTTGGATTGATCGAACCGGATAAAAAAGTTGAGTCAGTTTGCCCTTATTGTGGTGTTGGCTGTCAATTAACCTACAATGTAAAAAATAATCATATTCTATCTGTTGATGGACGAGATGGGCCTGCTAATAAGAGTCGTCTCTGTGTTAAAGGGCGTTACGGTTTTGATTATGTGCATCATGCTGATCGTTTAACGACACCGTTGATCCGTCGTGAAGATGCAGAAAAAACACCTGCTTTGATCGATCCACTGGAAATGCATAAGTATTTCCGTGAAACAACCTGGGAGGAAGCGCTGGATTTTGCCGCAAAAGGTCTTAAAGAGATTAGAGATAGTAAAGGTCCACAGGCGCTTGCCGGATTTGGATGTGCTAAAGGAAGTAATGAAGAAGCTTATTTAGTTCAAAAACTGGTACGTACCGGTTTTGGTACCAATAACGTTGATCATTGTACTCGATTATGTCATGCGTCTTCAGTGACGGCATTGTTGGAAACGATAGGTTCAGGCGCCGTTTCAAACCAGGTCGCTGATGGAGCTGAAGCAGAGGTTATCATGGTTATCGGTGCACGACCGAATGACAATCACCCGGTTGCAGCGACATTTATAAAGAATGCCACTGATCGCGGCAGTAAATTAATCCTGATCGAACCGTATGGCTCTGAGATGTATCTTCATGCAGAGTATTTTCTACAATTAAGGCCGGGCACAGATATTTTACTATTAAATGCAATGATGCACACGATCATCACTGAGGATTTACACAACCAGAAGTTCATCGATGAACACACCGATGGCTTTGAGGCCTTGAAAGAAACCGTTCTTAAATACAGCCCTGAAGAAGTTGCGCCTGTCTGTGGTATCCCCCCTGAAACAATTAAAGAGGTTGCCAGATTATATGCAACGGCAGAGACAGCCATCATCTTTTGGGGCATGGGTATATCCCAACATATACATGGCACTGATAATGCGCGCTGCCTGATATCACTTGCACTCATGACCGGTCAAATCGGCAGGCCCAGCACCGGTTTACATCCACTACGCGGACAAAACAATGTGCAAGGTACCTCTGATGTTGGTGTAATCCCCATGGTTTATCCGGATTACCAACCTGTTTCTGACCCGAGTGTTAGGGCAAAATTTGAAAAACTTTGGGGCAAGGAACTTGATCCAAATGAAGGTAAGACTGTTGTAGAAATCATGCATGCCATTCATGATGGTGACCTAAATGGCCTCTACATCATGGGCGAAAATCCAGCCATGTCCGATCCGAACCTGAATCATGCAAGAGAAGCCCTGGCGAATCTTGAACACTGTGTAGTACAGGATATTTTCTTTACTGAAACCTGCAGTTACGCAGATGTTATTTTACCGGCATCTGCCTTTCCGGAAAAAACCGGTACCTTCACAAATACTGATAGACGTGTGCAAATGGGACGTCAGGCAATCGATCCACCAGGAGACGCACGCCAGGATTTATGGATCATCCAGGAGATAGCAAACCGAATTGGCCTGGACTGGAATTACCAAGGTCCACAAGATGTCTTTGAAGAGATTCGAAAAGCGGTACCCAGTATGGCGGGAATGACGTGGGAACGACTTGAGCAGGAAGATTCTTTAACCTACCCACTTGAAAATGAAGGTGATGCTGGTGAGCCAGTGATATTTAAAGATGGTATATTTCCGACCGACGATGGCAGAGGCCGTTTTGTGCCCGCTGAACATGTCGAGGCAGCGGAATTACCCGATAGTAAATTCCCTTATGTTTTTGTTACCGGTCGTCAGCTCGAACATTGGCATACCGGTACCATGACACGCCACTCCCGGGTATTGGACGCTATTGAACCCGGCCCATGCATCATGATCAATCCTGAAGATTTGAAGGACTTTAATATGAAGACAGGTGATATTCTGGTGATTGAGTCAAGACGTGGAAGAATTGCAGCGACAACACGTGTTGATGAGCATATGCAAAAAGGCGTCGTCATGATGCCATTTACATTCTCCGAAGCAGCGGCAAATTTAATTACCAATGATGCATTGGATCCCTTCGCTAAAATTCCTGAGTTTAAATTCTGTGCTGTAAAATTAACACCGGGGGGTCGTAGTCCAGATAAAATTAGTCGCAAAAAACAAACAGACTGAGACTAACTAAGGACTCACTACTCACTATTAATTGGATTAAATTTAATTCATCAAATCAAAACATGCCCAAACAAAAAGGGTAGTATCATCAGATACCACCCTTTTTCTGTAAGAAACCTATTTAACCGCTCCCTGATCAGTTATCAATTTTCCTCTTTTGCAACAATCTTAGTAGCGAACTCCACACTCTTTAACGTTAATACTTCTTCTACCAATGGGACAGCCGGATTTTCTGCGTCGTTAATTACTGTTCTTATTTGATACAGCTTCCCCGGTATTTCATC
>SMWN01000154.1 GCA_004356415.1 Gammaproteobacteria bacterium | reverse complement strand
GTGATCCCAGAAAACCACCTCCCCCTGTGACGAGCGCATTTTTCATGTGATTCTCTTTTCGGCGATTTGTTTACCAATAATTTTTTTCTGGGCCCAGGCAGATAATTTTTCCCGGCCTATTTTTGCGTTGTGGCGGATATCTACCGGGAAAGAAGAATGAAACAAAACATGCTGAATGGATTTGGTCTGTTCAAACTGAGCACCAATTTTTAACAACTCCGCTGTGATTATTTCCTTATCATCGTTGTTGTCGTTTTTAAATTTTTCTTCCAGCTCAACACAAATCACTGGGATTGTTCCCTTGTGCTTTTTGATCCCAACCAGAGCTGTACGAAAAACTTTTGGGTGAGTATTGAAGATGCCTTCACAGGGGATAGTAAACAGAGTTTCGTTTTTCGTGACAACACGATGAGTTAGTCGACCACAGAACCACAAACGACCCTGCTCATCCAGATAGCCCGTATCTCCCATGCGATGATAAAATCCACCGGCAGGGTCAATAATCTTGGCTAATTCTGTAGAGCTTTCACGATTGTAATAAGCCCTGGTGACATGAGGCCCTTTAACCGTAATTTCACCAATGACGTTGTGATCCAGGATTAAATCATCATTCCAGTTTTTGATGGGGATATCAGCGATACGAATAATTTTCAGATCAATATTGTCTACAGGCAAGCCAACACAAATTCCCTTGCCTCTTTCAGTCTCATGGCAAGTTGATACAAGTATCTCATCGCTGCCGATTGAGCTCACAGGCAAAGATTCAGTTGCACCATAAGGAGTGAACACTTGTGCATGGCCATTCAACATATCAGCAATGCGTTTTATTACCTTCGCCGGGACGGGAGCCCCCGCAGAAAGGACACGTTTTAGACCAGATAGTTTTTTATGGTGCTGTTCGCCATAGCGACCCATACGATTTAACAGGGCAGGTGAACCAAACATGGTGGTGACCTGATAGTGTTCTATTGCGGAAAATATTCTTTCCGGATTGACGCTGCCTGGTCGAGTGAAATCCATATCGGGCACAATGGATGTCATGCCCATGGCGGGGGCAAACAGGGCAAACAAAGGGAAGGTCGACAGGTCAACCTCACCTGGCTGAATGCCATACAGGTTTTTTAATGCAAGGACTTGCGCCGTGAAATTGGCATGCGTATAGATGACCCCTTTTGGAACGCCCGTGCTGCCACTGGTAAACAGGATCGCAGCCATATCATCGGCTTGTGTGTGATTAGTTATGTTTTGGGATATAGTTTCATCATTGTCAGCACCCTGATGCTTGATGTCTGCCAGGCTTTTGCACTGTCGACCATAAATAATCTTCGGTATGAAACTTGGGTCAACAATGATATTTGTTTTGATTGTTTTTCTAGCCCAGCCGAACAATCTACGTGCAAGGTGTGCCTTCCTGCTACCGATAAAGACCTCAGGCTCTGCCTCTGTCAGGCACTTACCTAGATTTTTTATCCCCATGCCTGGGTCGACCGCCACCATGACTGCGCCAACTTTGAATATTGCAAACACCAGTGCAAAGAAGTCGAGGCCTGGCGTAACCATTAAAACAGTACGAATGCCTTTGCCAATCCCTGTTGCTTGCAAGCCTTTTGCAATAAGGTCGCTGGCCTTGTCAAGTTGACGATAGGTATATTGCTTACCGCTTTTTTGAACAGCAACAGCCAGAGTATCCGGTTGCAATTTTGCAATGGTCGGTAAGTGCGAGGCGATGTTAGAAGAATGCATCATTTTATTTTCAGCCATAGCGAAAACAAAGCTTACGTAGACCTTTATTCATCGGCTGATGGATCATGCTATTGCCAAAGAATGTTTATTGCAAAGGATGTTCTTGAAGAAACTGTTTTACTAAAGGGATCACATCATCAGGTGCATCCTCAAGAATATAATGCCCAACATCTTCAAAGCGATGAATCTTGGCCTCGGGAAAGCGCTTCTCCCATTCTTTGAGAAAACAAACATCGAAGACAAAGTCTTTCATACCCCAGCAAACCAACATGGGAATATTCGAAAACTGTCCGATTGCTTTGTCTACCCGATCGACTGTCAGATAGGATGTGTGCCCTGGTTTGAGTGGTATATCAAACACAAATTTCTTTATGGCACGTCGATGTGACCAGGTATCGTAGGGCGCAAGATAAGCTGCGGCAATCTCCGGTAGCATTGGTGTGCGTGTGACACATAGTTTGACGGCACTACGAGCAAAAATATTCAAGCCCTGATTCAGGATAGCGCCGACCACAGGAATGCGACTGAGTTTGAGTTGCCAGGGAACAGATTTTTCTTCAGGCAAATGAAAGGCTGAAGTATTTAAAATAACCAGCCGCTTTATTCTTTGCGGATAGCGTGTGGCATAGGCCATCCCGATCATCCCTCCCCAGTCATGTACCACCAACGTGATGTTGTCTGTGACATCCAAATGATCAAGCAATGATTCAAGATCGTTGACGCGTTGATCCAGTGTGAAGTGATAGGATTCATCATCTGGTTTATCAGATAAACCCATGCCAATATGATCCGGGACAATGCAACGATGGTGTTCACGCAAGGCAAGTACCAGTTTCCGGTAATAGAAAGACCAGCTTGGATTACCGTGTACCATTACAATTGGATTGTTTTCCTTGTTGCCCTCATCAAGATAATGCAGACGCAGACCTTTCACAAAATGGTAATGCCGATCAAATGAATAATCCGGGTAATCCATCTACGGGGAACTCGATTTGGTTAACGATGAAGCGGGCTTTTTGGCCGTAAAGAATACTCTACCATTCCCAACCGAGCATCAGGCAATTTAGGCCACTGCCGATACCGAGAAAGCTAACGCGATCCCCTGGCTTGAGAAATTGACGTTGTTCTGCGATGGCAGCAGTGAGTGGTACCGACACTGTGCCGATGTTGCCCAGGTATTGATAGGTACTGAAATCTTTTGCCGGGTCAATGCCCAATTCTTTTAATATGGTATCTCTGTGGCCTTCCCCCACTTGATGACAAATCACCTTGTCGACCTGATCTCTTGCCCAGCCCATTTTTGTCAAAAAAGAACCCCAGGTTTTGACACCTAGCTTGGCTCCATGTTTTAACACGGCAACAGAATCTGTCGACATAAATTCTATGAGTGCATCCGGCAATTTCTGGGAAGGCATTATGCTGGCAAGTACGGGGGGGATTTTATTACTGTTCATGATATCTTTGACTGCACTTGGCAGGGCATCAGGCTCCATGACCTGATCAATGGCGGCAAGTAATTTATCCGGCGAAAACATGAGTTCACCTAAAGCTACTGGTGACAGGGTCACACCCCAGCGACAAAGCTTGTGATATTCCGGTGCAGATTGATTGGCGCCACCTAGAAGTTTGTGTGTTTTATTATTTTCAAATGATCCGTCAGTAAGTAGCACAGCTGCCGCACCCGAGCCACCAGTCAGTGTCGCTAAAGAATTACTAAACATATCCATGGTTCTTTCTTTCAGCATGCGCTCGATCATGATTTCAACGATTTCCCTTGAAGTTTCACAGGAGACCACCATGCCAGCGCGGATCTGTTTTAATTCAATGCGGTTGGCAATATCGATAATGCCATTCATGACACCGAGGCAGGCGTTGGAAATGTCATAAATGTTGGCATCATCTTTGATGCCTAACTGTGCAGCCACGGCACAAGCAGTCGCTGGTTCGAAATTCTCCCTGCAAACGCCGGTGTAGATGAGTGCCTCAATCTCTTGCGCTTTAACGTTGGATTGTTCCAGTGCCTTGCGCGCTGCTGTTGCGGCGCCATCAGACAGCATATGGCCTTCTTCCCACCAGCGACGTTCACTGATACCAGTGAGTGCCTCAATCTGACCCGGAGCAATATGCAATTCGTCATACATAGGCATCAGGCGGGACTCGAGATCGTCCGAGGTGACCACAACAGGCGGCAGCTCGTAACCGATGGACTCCATATGTACGCGAGAATATTTCATTAACAGGCCATTCTATGTGATTCTGAGCGCAAAGTCGTTCATCTGATAGATAATTCGGCCGTCTACGGTCAAAAAACCATCTGCTCGCAATAATTTCTTTTCATGATCAATTTCTGTAATCATTGCCTGAACGGTCACTTTTTCGTCTTTTGGGATGATTTGGCCACGATAGATCCAGTGGTGGGTTTCGTTGAGTGCCATGACTTCAAACTCACATTGCTCCGGGTTTTCTTCCGGACCCCATTGTTCAATGGCGACAACTTTCAAGAGCTGTATGAATGACTCCAGGCCCAGCGAACCTGGCCAAACCGGATCTTCATAAAAGTGGGCCTGGAAGAACCATGAGTCAGCATTCACCTCTGTCGTCCCCCTTATGAAGCCCAGACCATTTGGCCCACCTTGTGGATCAAACAGACTGACATGACTGATCATGCGCATCATGTTGTCTGGATAAGGCGCAGTATCAGGGTAAGGGAATGATGTCCCGCGTGCGACTGAAGTTGCATCAGGTTCATACGGTGTGGACTCTCTGATACCGACCTGATCGGCCAGCGATTGTTTGGAGAAGAAACCAAAATACGTATCACCCTGGTAAACGATACCAGCATCACAACGGATTTCCATGTCATAATTTTGAATAATCATGCCGCCGGATTGCGAGACATTGGTGATTTTTATTTGGGTCGTTAGAGTACCTGTTTCCGGTGTAACGGATATCAATTGCGTGCCATTCCCACCAAGATTTCTGAATGACAAATCGATGTCACTGGTGAGTGCCGAACCCAGATAAGCTGCCAGCCAACCACAAGGTTGCAAGGCAACTTCAAGCAGCACGGCAAAAGGCAACCGTGCTTGTCTGTCTTCCTGAAAATACCAGGCGTCAACCGGCACATCGTATTCAGCTTCGATAATGCCCCCTGCTTTGAGTTGCCATGGCTCGCAATTTTCAATGGAGGTGATGCGATCAAGAAATTGATAAGGCGGTCTCGGCAAGCGGGCAATTTTTCGTTCTTCATCGAATACCTTATAGCGATCACCAAACGCTTCGGAAGGTTTTCCGGCCGCAAAAGCATAGATGGAATCAAAATCGAATAAGATATGTTTGCTTGCTGTTTGTTTTACCAGCTGTTTGATGATTTGATCTTGCCAACAGCTTTCAATTTTTTGTCTGTCCAAACCACTCAGTTGAACAGACATATTATTCATTTGTACGATTGGTTTGCCATCTGCAGTCATCAACGCATCTGCCAGGACATAAGGTGTCCCGTGTCCATCCTTGTAGCCGATTTCTTTCAGTGTGATTTCGTATTGCACCTTTTTCGTTGACTCGATGACTTGTCCACGACATTTGAGGTGACTGATTTCGCCGATCACAGGTTCGTATATAATTTCATTCTGTTCGCCCACCCAGCCCATGCGCAATAGATAGACGCGCAAGGTGTGCAGACAACATTCGTACATGAGTGTGCCGGGCATGACCTGATCATCCGAGAAGTGGCAGGTCAGAAACCAGTCATCCGGGTGAATATCTGCTTCGCCGGTGATTTGACCGAGGCCAAAACGTCCGGCGTTGGGATCAAGTTTCAAAATACGATGCACCAGTGTCATGCGGCCACCGGGCAGTCCAGCGGGCTTGCTTAAATTCAAATTGGAGAAGACTTCTCCAAAGCAATCGCAAAGTTTACCCTGCCTTAGCGCATTGAGTTGTTCATCATTGTAGGATTCAACTTGCATGGGCACAGGGGCTCGCCAGTCATCCGGGCGTTTGCCAGTTTGTGGACGTGTTTCCAGGCCTGTCAGTACAATACCTTTGCCCGCATCCAGTTCCTCTTGTGTAAAAAACCCGGCACAGCCTTCTGTCATGGTCAGTAGAGGCTGTCCATTCACCGTCCCTTCAAAATGAAAACGGAAGAGATAGGTTTCATTCTGTTTGAAGAACTGATCGATATGAATGTTGTAACGGACGGCCTCACCTGGTTTAGGTAAGGGGCCGTGGAAGGTAATCTTTGCATCGAGTAAACGGTAAACCGCCAAGCCTTTAGTAATGTGATCGATGCCCAGATAGCCCGATAAAAACAGATCCGCTTGCCCTGCTTCGACGGCAATACATGTTGGCATTCGTCCACCATCCAGATACCAGGCACCGAGCAAGATATCATGTTCGGTAATGAGGCTGCCAGTGGTTGAAAGATTAGCGGATAAAGAATCCGGCTCGCCATGAATTTCTATAATTCTATCCACCAACATGAGCGGTTCATCTGGCAGGCGTACGCGACTTGGGTGTTGGTCGATATCCGCAAATTTTGGCCCCAGGACTTTGCCAATAGAGCCTATAGCGATCTCCATACATTGATCTCTATCGAACAAACAAGCTGTATTTTCGTGCGATCTCTGCGTCAGCTCCGTACTCGAATCCTCATGTACTAGTTGTATATTTCGGTTCTCCGTGCGGTGCTTCCTTGAGCTCGCACGAAAATCCTTGCTTGTTGATGAAGATTTTAGGAGTTGCATTTGCATTTCCAGTGCCTGGCCTAATGTTTCTGTAAGCCCATTGGAGACACGCAAAAAAGTTTCCTGTGCTTCTGCCCTGGCTGCTTCTGTTAACTGCATTTGTTCTATCACAGGTTTTAACAAGTGCACGTTATTAGTATTTTCAGGTGTAGGCGAAACCTTTGATATCTGTTCGACATTATTTGCATCATGAACATCGGCAGTGCTGGGCTGTGGCAGTGGTGGAATGTTAAAACGCTGCGCGCCCGTTGGAACGGTAATGGTTACAGCTGGTTTTACTCCATGTTTAAGCTCTCTAACTTCATACAAGGGACTAGTATCAACCTGCACATGTTCGGCAATTAATTGCCCCAGACAATGCAAGACACACGAGACACTGTCCTGATTTTTGACGCAGATCGCTTTTGCAATATGTAGTTTATCATCAAGGATTTGATCGATCATTCTGCTACAGGTTGCACCTGGCCCCATCTCAATAAAAACACGGACACCATCCGCGTAAGCTGATTGAATCACTTTTGTGTAATCGAAAGGCTGTATTGCCTGTTCAACAATGGAATCAGCCGCACTGTCACGAGTGACTTTATAGGTTTTACCCAGGACACCGCTATAAAAAGTAATTTCTTTGGGTGGATTGGTTTCAAATAAATGGAGATCGCGATAGGGTTTCTTCACTGGTTCAGCAACTTCGCAATGTACAGTGGTAACACCCTGTAATGG
>SMWN01000153.1 GCA_004356415.1 Gammaproteobacteria bacterium | reverse complement strand
CATATTCAAGGCATGAAGCCGCAGGACTAGTTACTCTAGTCCAAGGTTTTATAACGATGAAGATGGTTACTTCTCGTCTTGCCCTGCGGGAGCTCAGGCAGAAAGTCAGAGCCGCGTTGCAACGCTTATGAAGGACTAGTCATTCACTGCGTGTTGCGCCTTGCTCTGACTTCCTGACTATGCTCTGAAACCTGCAATTCCAGGTGGCCTGGGTATGAAAGCTGTCATTGCCCGTTAAAAAGCATGCTAGAAAAAAAAGTATGCCAGAAAAAATATCTCAGGCAAAAGATAGCTTGTGTGAATGGGGGATCCAAATGAACAAACAAATTCCGGAGATGCTTGATAGTTTCTCACAGTTGGTGGCTGCACCTTCTGTGAGCAGTACCAATCCACTACTGGATCAAAGCAACCGTGATGTGGTTGAGCTCTTGGCAGGCTGGCTGGAAGGGATAGGTTTTAAGGTAGAATTATTGCCAATCACTACTGAGGCTGCTGCCCCGGAAAAGTTTAATCTGATTGCCTGTCTGGGAGAGGGAAAGGGCGGTTTGGTGTTGTCAGGGCATACCGATACGGTACCTTACAGTGCAGACGCCTGGCATCAGGATCCATTCAAGTTGACTGAACAAGAAGATCGCATACATGGCCTGGGTATCTGTGACATGAAGTGTTTTTTTCCGATTGTTCTTGAAGTCGCGCGGCAATTCAATGCGAGTGAATTGAGACAACCACTTTATGTTTTGGCGACAGCGGATGAAGAAAGTACCATGTCTGGTGCAAGAGCGCTCGCAGCTTACGGGAAATCATTAGGCCGACATGCATTAATTGGTGAACCAACCGGCTTAATGCCTGTATATATGCATAAAGGTATCCTGATGGAATCGATTAAAATCAAAGGCCAGGCAGGGCATTCTAGTAACCCTGCATTGGGCAATAGTGCACTTGAGGGCATGCATACCGTCATCGGCGCTATCATGGCTTGGCGAGAAGAATTGCAAAAGCAGTTTCGAGACACGCGTTTTAGTGTACCGGAACCGACAATTAACTTCGGCACCATACGTGGAGGAGATAATCCCAACAGGATATGTGCTGAATGTGAACTAACCATCGATTTACGTTTGATGCCAGAGATGGATCTGGAAATAATAAGGGCAGATCTCAGGACATTGGTTTCTGACTCCATCGCAGGTTCCGGACTCAGTGCTGAATACAATTCTGTTTTTGATGGTATTCCTGGGTTTGAAACCGATACAAATTCAGAAGTGATACGGATAGCAGAAAGACTTTGTGGGCGAGAATCGGGGACTGTTGCATTTGGTACAGAAGGTCCTTATCTGAATGCCATGGGTATGGATACCGTAGTGCTTGGGCCGGGGGATATTGATCAAGCACATCAGGCCAATGAATATTTGTCTTTGCAGAAAATCCCACCGATGCTGGATATATTAACAAAGATGATTGCTCACTTTTGTGTGCAACCCGCTGATTGAATAAATATTCTGACGAATAGAAACGCTTGGATTTTTTAAATGGTAATTAAACATGTTGATTAATAATTCTGAATTTGTGAAATGGTTTCGCTCTGCTGCGCCTTATATTCATGCACACCGTGGCAAGACAGTTGTTTTACAATTTGAAGGCGATTTGATCGATAGTAAAGAATTCTCATACCTTGTGCACGATATCGCTCTTTTAAATAGTCTGGGGATTCGCCTGGTCATTGTTTTTGGTGCGTGATTGCAGATTGAAAAGCTACAGGAACAAAGGAATATTGAATCTCATATTGTGCGTGGACTGCGTTTAACTGATGAAGATTCCATTACATGTGTGAAGCAGGCCGTTGGTGCAGCCAGGATCCAGATTGAAGCATTACTTTCCATGGGGTTGCCCAACTCGCCGATGGAAGATGCGCAAGTGAAGGTCACTTCTGGAAACTTTATCACAGCCAAACCCATCGGGGTCATTGATGGTGTCGATCTGGTATTTACTGGTGAAGTGCGTCGTGTTGATACAGAAACGATGATGCGCAAACTGGATAACAATGAGATTGTTCTGCTATCACCGATCGGTTATTCCCCAACGGGAGAGGTGTTTAATTTACGCGCTACGGAGGTTGCAATGAAAGTTGCGATTAGTCTTGGGGCGGACAAATTGCTTTATTTCATGTCTGGTGGGGGACTGAAAGATGAAAAAGGAGAAGACATCCATCAACTGATGCAACAGCAAGCGGAAACCATGATCAAGAGTTCGAACCTGGCTGACTCAGCCCATTTACAATTGTCTTGCGGCTTACGTGCCTGTAATGAGGGTGTGAAGCGTGTTCATTTTCTGCAACAGGATCAGGAAGGCAGTTTGTTACTGGAATTATTTAGCCGAGATGGTGTGGGCACATTATTAAGTACAGCCCCATTTGATCAAATTCGAATAGCAAGAATAGATGATGTCGGTGGTATTCTGGAATTAATTGAACCATTGGAAAAGGAAGGCATCCTGATCCGCCGCTCACGAGAAAAGATAGAAGCCGATATCGAGGCCTATACCGTTCTGGTGCGTGATGGCACGGTGATCGCCTGTGCTGCACTCAAGGTAGAAGAAGACAATAAATATGCCGAGTTGGCTTGTCTTGCTGTAGACAAAAACTATCAGGAGTCGGGGAAAGGGGATGAACTCTTCCTGAAGATAGAAGAACAAGCGATCAAAAAAGGTGTCGAAAAAATTTTTGTACTAACGACCCAGACAGCTCATTGGTTTCTGGAACATGACTTTATTGAAAGTGATGTTGATGATTTGCCCGTGTCTAAACACGCGTTCTATAATTATCAACGCAACTCAAAGGTATTGATTAAGACATTGGTATAGGGGCTTTTCAGTATCCTGCTAGGCGGTGTTAGCTGTTTCTTTTTCCAGTATTTCTATGGTGAGTTTGCCATCGTTCTCACTGACAAGCACGTCGCCACCATGTTCCAGTTTACCGAAGAGTAATTCTTCAGCCAGGGGTCTCTTGATCTTTTTCTGAATGAGTCTCGCCATGGGTCTTGCACCCATATTTTTGTCATACCCATGTTGCCCTAACCATTTTCTGGCAGATTCATCGACATCAATGAGTACTTTTTTGCTATCAAGTTGTACTTCCAGTTCAACTATAAACTTATCGACCACATTGGCAATGGTTGTTGCATCCAGTGCGTTGAATTGAATGATGGCATTCAAGCGGTTTCTGAATTCAGGACTGAAGGTAGTCTTAACGGCTTCCATGGCATCGCTACTATGATCCTGATGCATAAAACCGACTGAAGCTCGACTGATTCGCTCTGCTCCGGCATTGGTCGTCATAACAATAATGACATTCCGGAAATCAGTTTTACGCCCGTTGGTATCTGTTAGCGTGCCGTGATCCATAACCTGAAGTAACAAATTAAACACATCAGGATGCGCTTTTTCGACTTCATCCAGTAATAAAACAGAGTGAGGATGCTTATTTATTTCTTCTGTCAGCAAGCCACCTTGATCAAAACCAACGTATCCTGGAGGTGCACCGATCAGACGAGAAACCGTATGTCGTTCCATATATTCGGACATATCAAAACGGACCAACTCAATACCCATAATGCCCGCAAGTTGTTTTGTGATTTCGGTCTTACCTACACCAGTGGGCCCTGCAAACAGGAATGCGCCGACGGGTTGTTGCGGGTTTCCTAAACCTGAGCGTGCCATTTTAATTGCGGTGCTTAGTGTTGAGATTGCTTCGTCCTGGCCGAATACGACCATCTTCAGATTTCGCTCAAGATTTTTCATCACATCTTTATCAGAAGAAGTAACATTTTTGGCAGGTATTCTCGCGATCCTGGCAACGATATTTTCAATGTCCGTGACACCGATAGTTTTTTTTCTGCGAGAAGCGGTGACTAACTGTTGTGATGCACCTGCTTCATCAATGATATCTATGGCTTTATCGGGGAGTTGACGATCAGTTATATGGCGATCAGCTAATTCTGCTGCCGATCTCAATGATTGGTGTGTATATTTAATATGATGGTGTTCTTCAAATCGCGATTTTAAACCTTCAAGAATTTTTACTGTTTCATTAATGGTTGGTTCTGTTATATCGATTTTTTGAAATCGTCTGGCTAATGCACGGTCTTTTTCAAAGATACCTCGATATTCCTGATAGGTGGTCGACCCGATACATTTTATTTCTCCCGAAGCTAAAACGGGCTTGATGATATTAGATGCATCCATCACACCACCTGAAGCGGCACCTGCACCGATGATGCTATGAATCTCATCAATAAACAGTATAGAACCTTCTGTTTTCTTAAGCTGGGTAATGATATTTTTAAGGCGTTTTTCAAAATCACCGCGATACTTTGTGCCCGCGAGCAACGCCCCCAGATCAAGTGAATAAATCACATTATCCGCAAGAACATCAGGCACTTCCCCGTCCACGATTTTTTTAGCCAGGCCTTCAGCGATTGCCGTCTTGCCAACACCTGCCTCGCCAACATAGAGCGGGTTATTTTTTCTCCGTCGGCAAAGAATCTGTATGGTGCGTTCGATTTCAAGTTGACGACCAATAAGTGGATCAATTTTCCCCTTTTCCGCCTGCTGATTAAGATTAACCGCATATTTTTCCAACGGGGAAGATCCAGATTCGTCTCCAGCAAGATCCTCTTCTACCGATTCCGATTCATTACCATGGTCATCTTCAGATATCTTCGCAATACCGTGTGAGATGTAGTTAACAACATCCAGTCGGTTTACCTCCTGTTGACTGAGAAAATATGCTGCGTGTGATTCCCTTTCTCCAAAAATAGCGACCAGTACGTTTGCACCGTTAACTTCTTTTTTGCCCGAAGATTGAACATGAAAAACAGCACGTTGCAGGACTCTCTGGAAACCAAGTGTTGGTTGTGTCTCGTGCTTATCACTTTCAGAAAGCAGGGGGGCATTCTCCTGGATAAACTTGCTTAATTCACTATGTAATTCATTCAGATTTGCACCACAAGCCCTGAGTACCTGCGCGGCGGATGAGTTGTCCAATAGTGCAAGTAACAGATGTTCGACAGTCACATATTCATGGTGTTGGTCACGTGCTTCGTTGAAAACGTTATTCAGTGTGACTTCAAGATTTTTATCTAACATGGCTCATTCCCCTCATTGTTTTTCCAAAGTACAAAGAAGTGGATGCTGATTTTCTCGTGAATAATTGTTGACCTGAGCGACTTTTGTTTCCGCGATTTCTCTACTGAAAGAACCGCAAACACCTTTCCCTCTTTTGTGTACATCTAACATGATGCGTGTTGCATCTTCGACATTCATGTTGAAAAAACCCTCAAGAATCTGAACCACAAATTCCATCGGGGTATAGTCATCATTATTCAGGACAACCTTGTACAGTGAGGGGCGCTTGAGCTTGGGTTTGGTTTCCTGTACCGCTATGCCCACATCCTGATGATGTTCAATCTTTTTAGTCATGATGCGCTACT
>SMWN01000152.1 GCA_004356415.1 Gammaproteobacteria bacterium | reverse complement strand
TCGTGCGATCTCTGCGTCAGCTCCGTACTCGAATCCTCATGTACTAGTTGTATATTCCGGTTCTCCGTGCGGTGCTTCCTTGACCTCGCACGAAAATCCTTGCTTGTTGATGAAGATGTTAGGAGTTGCATTTGCATTTCCAGTGCCTGGCCTAATGTTTCTGTAAGCCCATTGGAGACACGCAAGAATGTTTCCTGTGCTTCTGCCCTGGCTGCTTCTGTTAAATGCATTTGTTCTATCACAGGTTTTAGCAAGTGCACGTTATTATTATTTTCATATGTAGGCGAAACCCTTGATATCTGTTCGACACTATTTGCATCATGAACATCAGCAGTGCTGGGCTGTGGCAATGGTGGAATGTTAAAACGCTGCGCGCCCGTTGGAACGGTAATGGTTACAGCTGGTTTTACTCCATGTTTAAGCTCTCTAACTTCATACAAGGGACTGGTATCAACCTGCACATGTTCGGCAATTAATTGCCCCAGACAATGCAAGACACACGAGACACTGTCCTGATTTTTGACGCAGATCGCTTTTGCAATATGTGGTTTATCATCAAGGATTTGATCGATCATTCTGCTACAGGTTGCGCCTGGCCCCATCTCAATAAAAACACGGACACCATCCGCGTAAGCTGATTGAATCACTTTTGTGTAATCGAAAGGCTGTATTGCCTGTTCAACAATGGAATCAGCCGCACTGTCACGAGTGACTTTATAGGCTTTACCCAGGACACCGCTATAAAAAGTAATTTCTTTGGGTGGATTGGTTTCAAATAAATGGAGATCGCGATAGGGTTTCTTCACTGGTTCAGCAACTTCGCAATGTACAGTGGTAACACCCTGTAATGGATGAAGACCACAATTCAAGTCTGTAACCAGTGCAAGAATTTCTTTTCTGTCCCCACCGACAACACATTCATTCGGGGTATTGGTAATGAGCAAATAAGCACGAGGATATTCAGTCAAAGCCAGACTTATTTCATTCGCTGGGCGATCGACGACCCCAATTAACCAGTCGACTGTTTCCGAGTCGTTTAATCGCCAGGTGTCACGTACAGCATCACAAGGACCAGCCAGGGCATCAACGAATAAATCAGTTTCCTGAATACGACGTAACATTTCATCTCTGCCCGTCCATGTACGCGTGGAAAAAAGGCCTGCTGTTTCGCCCAGGCTGTAACCAATAATGGCATCAGGTTTGATACCGAATTGCGAGATGACATCACTGACAAATGTACCAAGCCAGACCTGGCCGAAGATAACCTCTTCGTGGCTGAGTGGATGTTCTGACTCCGCACGCCAGGAGTTATTACATGAACGACCCCAAAAGCGGCCATTAGCAAACTGTGAGGCGAGAGAATCATTTTCATCATCAAGATGATCAAGCACTGCCGGCCATTGTTGTCCCAACTCACGGCCCATGCCATGAAAATGATTTCCCGATCCGGGATAAACAAAGGCCAGTTTTCCTTCATTACCTAAAGGCTTATTTGAAAAGTAGATTCCGTCTGTGTGGATTGAATCGTTTTTCTCAATTGCTTGCTGAAGTCTGCTCAGAGCATTTGTTAATTCGTTCTCATTACTTATAACAATCGCTGCTGTGAATTCGTTTTGTTTCTCATCCCTGTTTTTCTGCCACAAGTTTTTTGCGAGGGCATGGATGTTTTGTTCGCTGTTTCCCAGTGAACCAAGTTGCTTAATAGTTTCCAGTAAACTTTCTTTTGATGTTGCGTGAAAAGAAAATAATGCCTCGGTAGTTTCTGTCGTACTCGCGCCGGAGTTATGATCGGCCTCCTCAAGGATGGCATGCAGACAATTACCATCGATGCTGAATGCACTGACAGCCGCCTGTCGGGGGCCATCAATCTTATTACGCAACCAATATTGTGTCTGATCGAGAACACTCAGTTGTTTGTGGAAAAGACTTAGACTGGCTTTGGCAATCGAAGCCAGACCACAGGCAGCACCAGTATGACCAATCTTTGATTTAATACTGCTTAAGACCGGTGCAATTTTATAGGGAATTTTATCTTTATGTTCATCAAATAATGCATTCAGTGCCGCAGCCTCCATGGCATCTTCCAGTTGATGTCCGCTGCCATGCGTTTCAAACAAACCAATCTTTGATAGTTCTGTCTTTGCATCTTTACAGGCATTGCCGAAGGCTTGTTGGTAGGCGGTCTTTGTTGGGATAATTAAATCAGCTCCGCCGCCATTGGCCGCACCAAGACCCTTAATGATGGAATAGATTCGATCACCATATCGTAGGGCATCTTCATGACGTTTAAGAATGAATGCGGCCGCACCTTCGCCGATTAAATTATCATCTGAATAGATGCGATGATCGTGCTGTGCCAATGCTGCTCGTACATCACCTGCCAGATCAACTGCGCCGACGATCGCAGTATTTAATTCACCTCTTTGCAAGGCGCGAACGCCAGCTTCTAATGCACGTAGTCCTGAGCTTTCTTCTCCAGAGACAGTAAAACTGGGTCCGCCGATGCGAAATGCACGTGCAATCCGGCTTGCAACAATCCCTCCTAGGGCACCCATGGTTCGGTTGGCATTCAATGCGGGGCTTGCTGCATCGCCTAGAGATTGAGTCCATTCCTCCAGTTCTTTTTCGTTAAGATTTAAACCAAGTTGCCTGGCCCATGTCTTCGCGCGATTTAATACTGACCAGCGGAAATGAAAATTGGTGGTATTGAGGTCAAGGCCAATACCAATAAATACACCGGTTGAATTACTTTGTTCCTTTGAGAGGTCTTTTATTCCCGCATCATCCAGGGCATTGGCAGCAACCTCTAACATCAGTAGTTGCTGTGGCAACATCTCTTTGAGTTCAGCAGGAGGAATGCGGTAGCGACCGAGCGGAATATTGACTTCATTAATAAACCAGCCCTTGATGTGATCCGGGTTATCAACACCCCACCAGTGTGATGAGGTTTCAGGTTTAAAATCCTGTTTGCTGGTGAACAGGCGTTCCTTAAATGCAGCCAGTGATTTCCACGGGCCAAACTGTGTTTCCATGCCAACGATGGCAATGTCGGGCACGTCATTTTTCCCGTCAGTTATTTTGACGGGATGGGGTTGCTCTGCATGCCATTCTTCTAATAAAACATGCGCATTAATCCCACCAAACCCGAAGGCGCTGATGGCTGCGCGGCGTGGCGTTTGTTGTGTTCTTTTGTTCCAGGCTTCTGCTTGACTTAATACCGTGAAAGGGCTGTTTGTCAGATCAATTTTTCCCGATGCAGTTTCAAAGTTCGCAGTCGGCGGCAATTGTTGATGCTTCATTGCTAATAACACTTTTATCAGCCCAGCAGAACCTGCTGCAGTCAGCAAATGGCCAATATTACTTTTAACTGAACCTATAACGCAGCCTTGTTTATTCTTTGTCTGTTCTTCCCACAGCGAAATCAAACTTTGAAATTCAACTGCATCGCCGATCGGTGTGCCGGTGCCATGACATTCTATGAGATCAACATCATCCGGAGACCAGTCTGCCTGATAATAGGCCGCACGCATGGCTCGTAATTGTCCTTCAGAATCAGGTGACATGAGATTGCCGCCAATGTCATTGGATAATCCAATGCCGGCGATGGTTGCGTAGATATGATCATTATCACGTAGCGCATCATCCAGTCGTTTAAGTACCAGGATGCCTGCGCCTTCACCAACAACCAGGCCATCACCTTTATGATCAAAAGGTGAGCAATGACCTGACTTTGATATTGCGCCCAGTGCAGAAAACCCCATTTGCGTATAGAGACAATCCGGACGAGACAAGCCACCAGTTAACATGGTGTCGGTACGACCAGCGATTAATTCATCAACTGCATACTTCAGTGCATACAATGAAGATGCACAGGCGGCATCAAGCGTATAACTGCCACCCCCAAAACCCATGGCCTTGGCCAGCACACCTGCGGGTAGCCCGGCAACATATCTGTTTAGTGAGTTAGTTTTATTCTTTGCCTGAATTTTCTCTCCAAGGATCTGTGCTTCAAAGACAGGGCCAAGCAGTTCATCAGCCAGAGTGGATGACGCATCAGTAGGTAAAACAATGTTGCCAATGATGATGCCGACGCGCTGTTTATCCAGGGACTCATGCTTGCAATCTTGCCAGGCTTCTTGTCCCGCATGTAATAGCAAATGGAAGAGTGGATCCAGTTGTTCAAGAATTTCTTTATCAATGTCAAGATTGTCAGTATTGAGCTGGAATGAATCGAGAAAACAACCACGACTTGAATTAACCTTGTCCGCTGTCAGTTCACTCGTCTGATCAACGGTTCGGGCATCCTCTTTTTTTAGCAGCCAACGATCCGCAGGGACTTCGCGAGTACAATCGCGAGCCGTCTGGATATTCTTCCAGAACTCTTCTAGATGTTGATCTGTCGAACCATCAGCGCCAGGGAAAAGGCCGCCAATACCGACAATAGCGATACGTTGCATTAACTTAACTCATTGATTATTAATGTAATTTATAAAAATGTTGGCGCAGACTCCATGATCGCACCAAATCTTGACTAATTTTCTGTCTTTTTAACGGTCAGAGTATACCTTGAGGCTGCTATTTGATCGTATGCTTTTCAGGCAAAGAGCCTGATTTATAGGCATTAAATTGCGGTCAAGAATGTTTCATTTATCAATTAAATCAGGATAAATGTTAAAATAACGCTTGGACTTATATTACTTATAAGAATAAAGATGAAAAGCTTACTGCAGTTATCAATAACGATTTTTACCGTATTTACCCTTTTTTCAACCGTCTATGCCGCGGACAAGATCACAGTGAAAACGGCCAAAATCTCAGAGGTCGCTATTTATCCGGAACGTTCCGCACCAGCGACGGTTGTCAGTTTGAACGAGAGTATCATCAGCGCGCGCATTACAGCCAGAGTCGACGAAATTTCAGTGCGAGTTGGCGATATTGTTGAAAAAGGCGGCGTACTGGCTCGACTCGATTGCGAGGATTATGTGCTGTCACACCGTGAGTCAGTCGCCAGACGGGAGGCACTTGAAACCAAAAGAGACCTGGCAAGTCGGCGTGTTGAGCGCACGCGTCAGTTGATACTTAAGCAATCGATTGCAGAAGAAATTCTCGACGAACGTGAATCAGACTATGCAGTATTAGGTGCTGAACTGAGAGGCATTCAAGCTGAGATTAAACGCAAAAAGCTTGATCAATCTCATTGTACCGTCTTAAGTCCCTTTCGTGCACTTGTGATTGAACGTGCCAGCGCGGTCGGAGAATTTGTCAATGTGGGTACGGCACTTGTGAAAGTTATGGATATCGATGAAATAGTTATATCTGCACAGATATTAAGTCGTGACTCGGCGCAGGTGAGTCAGGCCAGCGAACTTTACTTTGAACATAACAATATTCGTTATCCGGTAAAATTGAGATCCATCGTACAGGCTATCAATACCGAAACACGCAATCGTGAAGTTCGATTAATGTTTAACGATGCACATGCATTGCCGGGAGCTGCTGGAAGATTAATCTGGCGAGATGGTCGCGCGCATATTCCTGGCGATCTTTTAGTCCGTCGTAATGGCAAACTTGGTGTGTTTACGGTCGATGGAAATGTTGCACGCTTTAACTCCATGCCAACAGCGCAGGCAGGACGTGCCAGCGTCACCTCGTTGGGGAATGACATTAATGTTGTGATTGAGGGACACTTTTCATTAAAAGAAGCTGTGCCTGTTAATATCGTCAATTAAACATGAATTGGCTGGAACGCTTTCTCGCTAATCACGTACTAGCAAACCTCACCTTTTGTTTGATCCTGGTCATCGGCAGCATCTCTTATTTGCAGATGCCACGTGCAAAAGATCCGGAGATCAATTTTAACTGGATCAGTATCATTACTTTTTTCCCTGGCGCCGCTGCGGAAGATGTCGAAAAAAGAATCACCGATCCAATTGAAGATGCCTTACGCAGTTCGATTAAAGATATCAAATTTGTTTCCAGCACCAGCCGCGAAGGGGTTTCAAATATTCTGGTTCGCTTTAATCAGATCAGTAAAGATGAGTTCGATAGTCACTTAACTGATCTGCGCCGAGAAGTACAAAATACCTACTCAATCGAATTACCCGAAGAATCAGAAGATCCGGTGGTTTACGAAATTACCACATCAAATGCATTTCCTTCAGCAACCGTCGTTATCACTAGCGCCGGCGATGATGAAAATTTCCGTCGACAAATAAGAAATATAAAAAAGGATCTTGAACGTGTTAAAGGCGTTGACCGGATAAATGAACTTGGGCTTGCCGATCCGGAGTTACACATCACGTTTAATCCTGAACGATTAGAAGGGCTAGGAATCACACCAGGCGATCTGTCGGATACCGTACGAGCTTATTTTCGGGATGTCTCTGCAGGTGATATTCGAACCGATGATGGTCAATGGATCGTCAGAATAGAAGGGACAAGTACCGACCCCGGGAGCCTGGCAGAGTATCCAGTGACAACGGCGCATGGAATTGTGCTACTTGGTAATCTGGCGGAGTTTTTTTTTAAAGATAAGGAGGCCACCGAGAT
>SMWN01000151.1 GCA_004356415.1 Gammaproteobacteria bacterium | reverse complement strand
TTTGAAACATAATATCTTTTGTGAAATTCAACGACGTCACGGCGTTGCAATGTATTGATGCTTTCCTCCGTCCCTGAACCTGGCACGGCATAGGGATGCCCTTTAAATACTTCTGCAAAAAAGGCATCTTTTGCTAACGTACCCGGGGATTGCTGTTTATTGCGAATACCAATCAAGGTCCTGTTTTTTTGTCTGGTAAATGCATCTTCAGGAAAATCAGGTTTCACCAAAACACGTGCAAGATTTACCAAAGCGGGATCTAATATCTCCGGATCAGACAGGCTACGAAGACTCACAGAGGCAGAATCATAGCCTGCACTTCCGCCATAGTTTGCTCCCAGATCATCAAAGCCCTGACTGATTTGGTCCGCTGAGAGCCCTGCGGCACCCTCATCCAGTAAACTATTTGTCAGCGCAGCCAGACCAGCATGATTTCCGTTACGCGCACTACCCGCATCAAAAATAATCTGAATATCAACGATGGGGAGTTCGTTTGCCTCGACGAAATAAACATTCGCACCTTTTTCAGTTTGCCAAATTTGTATATCTGGTACAGCTAAAGCACTAGACGATATGAAAAACAGAAGAAAGATTATTCTAAAAAATATCACCCTGGAAAATATTACTCCAGAAAATATTACCTTGAGAAATATCATCTTAGTGACCATGACCAAACCCTCCTGGGCTTGCTCTTGGGGTTGCCTTGTCTAATGGCTGAGGATCAAGCACCGCGACTGTCAGTCGATCATCTTGCAAATATTTCCTGGCGACGGCCTGAACCTGTTCTGCAGTAACTGCCTTGATAGACTCGACATATTTTTCTGCCTCTTCCCAGGATAAGCCTACCGTTTCAAAGATGCCTATTATCATTGCCTGATAAAAAACGGAATCACGCTCAAAGACATCATCAGATACAACCTGCGCCTTGATTCGCGCCAGCTCATTTTTACTGACAAGATTGTTTTTTAGGTCTTCAATCTCTTCGCGCACAGCTGCTTCAAGTTGCTCAACGGTATGATTTTGCGCGGGGGTCCCGCTGATTGTGAATAAATGATCAAGTCGTGCTGAGAAATTGTATCCCGCACCTACTGAAGCTGCGACCTCTTTGCCACGAACCAGATGGCTAGAAAAACGGGCGCTGCTGCTGCCATCCAGAACGCTGGCCAACACCTCCAGCGCGTAGGGTTCCCATTCAGGCACCTGCTCGGGTTGATCCATGGCTGTCTTTAATACCGGAACTTTATAAGCCATTAACAGATAGGGTAATTCTGCAGGCCTTTTGACCGTAATACGTTTGATACCGTTTTGTGTCACTTCGGAGTGCCGAGTTGCCTTAACAGGCTTGCCGGCCGGCAAGGGACCAAAGTATTTTTTTGCCAACTGATAAACTTCTTCAGCCTTCACATCGCCTGAAACAACCAAGGTTGCATTATTAGGTGCGTACCACTGTTGATACCATTCGCGCAGATCATCGGTGGTCATGTCGTTGAGATCGTTCATCCAACCAATGATTGGGTGCCCGTAGGGTCCCGTCTGAAATGCGGTAAACATTGCGACTTCATAAGTAAATGTCTTAGGATTATCTTCGGTTCTCCATCGGCGCTCTTCCTTAATCACCTCAATTTCCTTAATAAATTCATCTTCCAATACAATAAGGTTACGCATGCGGTCCGCTTCCAGTTGTATGCTGATTGGCAAGCGAGAACTCTCCAGTGTCTGAAAATAGGCCGTGTAGTCTGCGCCTGTGAAGGCATTTTCCCGGCCACCATTTTCTGAAATAATGCGGGAAAACTCACCCGAAGTATATTTTTCTGTGCCTTTAAACATCATATGTTCCAGCGCATGAGAAATACCTGTAATGCCCTCATGCTCATAACTCGAGCCCACCTTGTACCACACTTGTGATACCACCACGGGTGCACGATGGTCTTCTTTGACAAGAATTTTGAGTCCATTATCCAATTCATATTCCTGAACATCAGCGACGGCAATAATAGAAAACAGACACAGGCCTGCACTTAATAAAACATTGATTAATATTTCATTGATCGGGGATAACTTCACACACATTTCTTCATTTTCTCAAAATTTACACTAAGGATACTGAAACTATACCAAAACTACTTGTAAATGCAGACTTCAGAGTTCAGGTAGAAAATCCGGGTATGAACAGGGATTGAAATTTCAACACGTGATTAGAGCTTAATTCTCTTTAGTAGTTCGACAGCAGTTAATGATAGGATAATGCCGCCTAAACCCAGAGTTTTAAATATAGAGTATTAAACAACACATGTTTGGATTTAAAAAGCCCAAAGCGTCACACCAACAAACGGCAGATCAAACCAACCTTTTTAGCAGCTTGAAAACAGGCTTAAGCAGGACACAGGTAAATATATTCGGCGGCTTTGGCGATCTTCTACGGGGCAAAAAAAATATAGATGCAGTTTTTCTGGATGATCTTGAAGAACGATTAATTGTTGCAGATCTAGGTATTCATGCAACAAAAAAGATTATTGATGCTCTACATTCTTCAATCAAACGTAATGAAATAAGCGATCACGATCTGCTGCGCGAAACGCTTGGCACGATTATGACGGCCATACTCAATCCTGTACAACAACCATTAACCATCCCCGCCGACAAGACAGGGCCTTTTGTGATTCTTCTGACCGGTGTGAACGGTGCGGGAAAAACAACCACCGCAGGCAAGCTTGCCAGCCATTTTGGAAATCTGGGTTACAATGTCATGCTGGCAGCAGGTGATACATTTCGTGCTGCTGCGATAGAACAGTTACAAACCTGGGGAGCAAGAAATAATGTTCCGGTGGTTGCTCAGCATATGGGCGCTGATTCTGCCGCCGTTATTTTTGATGCCTTACATTCAGCCAGGGCAAATAACATAGATATACTCATTGCTGATACAGCAGGCAGGCTTCATACCCAGAATAACCTGATGGATGAGCTTAAAAAAATTCATCGGACTATCGGTAAATTTGATGACACATTGGCTGTTGAAAATATTCTTGTGTTAGATGCCGCAACTGGCCAGAATGCACTTTCGCAGGCAAAACAATTTAACGATGCAATAGGGATTGACGGGATTGTTTTGACGAAACTTGATGGTACAGCTAAAGGTGGCATTATTTTCGCGTTAGCGCTTGAAACCGGGATACCCATTCGGTTCATCGGTGTCGGCGAACAATTGGACGATCTCCATGCCTTTGTAAGTAGTGAATTCGTTGATGCTTTACTCGAATACCAATAATGATCCGCTTCAATAACGTTCATATGCAATATCGGGGCGGGTATCTGGCCCTGAAGAATATTAATCTGCATATTGAACAGGGTGCCATGGCCTTTATTGCCGGCAGATCCGGTGCCGGCAAAAGTTCAATGTTGAGGCTCATCGCATTAATGGAAAGACACAGCCGCGGACAAATTATTATCAATGGCCAAAACCTTGAGCGTGTCAGAGATAGCCGAATTCCTTATTATCGAAGAAATATCGGCTTTGTTTTTCAGGATCATCGGCTACTCCGTGACCGCACCGTTTTTGACAATGTCGCACTCCCTCTGGTTATTGCCGGACACAGACATACAGAAATACGTAAGCGTGTGAGTGCTGCGCTGGACAAGGTCGGTTTACTAAAAAAAGAAAGCCTAAACCCAATAACCTTATCTGCGGGGGAACAACAAAGAGTTGGGATTGCACGGGCAGTGGTACATCGGCCTTTACTACTCCTTGCTGATGAGCCTACAGGTAATCTTGATCCGGCGCTTTCTCTGGACACCATGAAACTATTTGAACAATTTAATCAGGTCGGTGTGACCGTACTGATCGCCAGTCACGATATGGAAATGATTAAAAAAATGCATAAACGCATTATCACGCTACGTGAAGGCAGAATTCCTACCCACTTTGGCAATACATCAGCTAATGAAAAATCGGACTAGCTATTGAAGATAAACAAGTGATGAGAAGCAAGGCTCGAAATAATCCAGGCATGTTACTCAGGGCATGGCTGCTTCTACATGCCCAGTCTTTTATATACAGTCTAGGACAGTATTATCGAAATTTGTTGACCAGTATTCTGACGACTGCTGTCATTGGAATTTCCCTGGCCTTACCCGGTGGTTTTTATTTGTTACTGGAAAACGCACATCAGATCACTGCTGGATGGGATGATTCCGTTCAGATAACCGCTTTTTTAAAGTCTGATGTTGATGATGCGATTGCAACTGAGCTTGTTGGACGTTTACTGGAATATAAGAACATTGAAGAGGCGAAGCTAATCAACCGTGATCAGGTGCTGGCTGAATACAGGGAATTATCCGGGTTCTCGGAAGTTATCGACATCCTTGATGAAAATCCTTTGCCTTCAATCATTATTATTAAACCAAAATTGATGACCCTTCCTGATGGTGTAGATCGCCTTATTATTGAATTTATAAGCAGCCAACCTGAGGTAGAAATTGCGCAATACGATCAACAATGGGTAAAACGGCTGTACGGGATTATCGATATCATCCAACGCTGTATCATACTCTTCTCTGTTTTAATCAGTTTTGGCGTTTTACTCATCGTCGGCAATACGATACGCATGGCCATCTACAATCATCGTGATGAAATAGAGATCACCAAACTTTTCGGCGCAACCGACTATTTCATCCAAAGACCTTTCCTCTATACAGGGTTCTGGTATGGCCTGAGTGGCGGTATGGCTTCTTGGGCCTTGCTAACAATCACGCTGCAGTTTCTTAAACAACCGGTCGACAGGCTTGCGAAGCTCTATGCCAGCGAATTCAGCATCTCTGCTTTGTCCGGCACGGAGACCATGATCATGCTTCTCTGTGGCGTATTTCTTGGGGTTTTCGGATCCTGGATTTCAGTCCAGCGACATTTAAAAACCATTGAGTTAAATTAAATTACTTAGATATCAATGACTTAAAAAATTCCTGCTTTCTGCTGCATCGCCAGGGAACTCTTGTATGACATTAGCACTCCCACTCTATGAGTGCTAAAATAACAGCAGATTATCGGGAGAATAAATCAAAATATGAGCAATACCATGACAATGCCAATCGCACTAAGCGCCGGATCGCTGGAGAGTTATTTCCAGAGCGTCAACAAGATCCCCATGCTCAGCGCAGAGGAAGAACGCATGTTAGCAGAACGCTACAGCAAACATGGCGATATCGACGCAGCGCGTCAGTTGGTCATGTCTCACCTTCGTTTTGTGGTCAGGGTTGCGAGGGGATACAGTGGCTACGGATTGCCCCTGGCAGATCTTATCCAGGAGGGTAGTGTTGGCTTAATGAAAGCCGTGAAGCGCTTTGATCCATCCATTGGCGTTCGTCTCGTTTCGTTTGCTGTACATTGGATTCGGGCCGAGATGCACGAGTACATTTTACGAAATTGGAA
>SMWN01000022.1 GCA_004356415.1 Gammaproteobacteria bacterium | reverse complement strand
TATATCCAACGTGACGATGATGTTGAGGATATAGAACGTTATCAAACGGTTTATGCAAAAAAACCTGGCGCCGTTGCCGCACCGACTGCAGGTTTACATTTCACCGACAAGCTTATGCAGGAAATCACGGAGCAAGGAATTGATAGTGTTTATGTCACCTTGCACATTGGTGCTGGGACGTTTCAACCTGTTCGGGTTGATGATATCGAAGAGCACCAGATACATAGTGAATATCTTGAGGTGTCAGCAGATGTCTGTGAGAAAGTTAAGCAATGCAAAGCCAGGGGCGGTCGAGTCATTGCTGTTGGTACCACCGCTGTCAGGTGCCTGGAAACAGCAGCGCAAGCTAGCGAATTAAAGCCGTATCAAGGCGAGACAGATATTTTTATTTATCCCGGGTATGAATTTAAAGTCATTGATGCCTTGATCACAAATTTTCATTTATCAGAATCAACTTTATTGATGTTGGTCTCTGCTTTTGCCGGGCGAGACAATATAATGGATGCTTATCAGCATGCGATAGATGAAGCTTATCGCTTTTTTAGTTATGGCGATGCCATGTTTCTTTATAGATGTGATGTGTAAAAAGTTAAGGGTGAAGGGTGAAATTCGAATTATTAAATACTGACCAAAATGCCCGGCGTGGGAAAATAAGTTTTCCTCGTGGTGATATTGAGACGCCAGTTTTTATACCTGTCGGGACCTATGGCACGGTGAAGGCGATGACACCTGAGGAATTACACGAACTTGGATACGACATTATTTTGGGTAATACTTTCCACCTGATGTTGCGACCGGGCATGAAGGTCATGAAACAGCAAGGGGGGCTGCATAAATTTATGAATTGGCCGTACCCAATCTTGACAGACTCTGGTGGCTTTCAGGTATTCAGTCTGGCCGAGCGACGAAAAATTACCGAACAAGGGGTTCATTTTAAATCGCCGGTGAACGGTGATGACGTTTTCCTTGGCCCTGAAGAAGCGATACAGGTTCAGCATGATCTGGGCGCGGATATCGTCATGATCTTTGATGACTGCACACCTTTTCCGGCAGGCGAAGAACAAACGCAAGCTTCTATGCAATTATCATTACGTTGGGCCGAACGTTCAAAGATTGCACATGGTAATAATGAATCAGCATTATTTGGCATTGTTCAGGGAGGGATGTATCCAGAATTACGGCAGGCTTCAGTGAAAGGCTTGCTGGATATCGGCTTCGATGGTTATGCCATTGGTGGCCTCTCTGTTGGTGAGCCACAGGAAAAGATGCTGGAGATGCTTGTGGGTATTACACTGCATTTGCCTGCAGACAAACCACGTTATCTCATGGGCGTAGGAACCCCGGAAGATATTGTCGAAGCAGTTTGTCGTGGGGTTGATATGTTTGATTGTGTCTTGCCAACGCGTAATGCTCGAAACGGACATTTATTTACAACGACGGGTTCAGTACGCCTTCGAAATGCGGTAAACAGGGATAGCCTCGAGCCTCTGGACAAGGAATGTGCTTGTTACACCTGCCAAAATTATACCCGTGCATATTTATATCATCTAGATAAGACTAACGAGATTTTGGGTGCGCGATTGAATACGATTCATAATTTGCATTACTACCATTCACTTATGCAAGGTTTACGTACCGCAATCAGCGATCAGTCTGTGGATGAATTTGTCTCGGATTTTTACGCAAAACGCACCAAATCTACTCACACTGTGGCATAATAGCGCGCTTTCAATTTCAGGTAGTCAACAATGCTGGATTTCTTCATTAGTAATGCATGGGCCGCTGATGCGCCTCAAGCAGGTGGCATCATGAGTATGTTGCCGTTGTTTATTCTTTTTGCCGTGTTCTGGTTCTTTCTTATCAGACCACAAATGAAGCAGGCAAAAGAACATAAGACCATGGTCGAAGCGCTTGCCAAGGGTGATGAAATTGTTACCAATGGCGGTATGCTTGGCAAGATCAAGGAAGTTGGTGACAACTTCATTTTGCTTGAGATTACCAAGGAGGTTCAGGTCAAAATACAGAAAAATGCCATCTCGGCAACCATGCCCAAGGGCACAATAAAAACCCTTTAGACAAATAAACAGATCAGATAGCCAGAACAGATAAATTATATGAACCGTTATTCTTCATGGAAATATACTTTCATACTCATTGTCATAGCAGTGGGGATACTTTATGCCTTGCCGAATTTATATGGCAGCGCACCGGCAGTACAAATCTCTGCATCAAGTGCTTCGGCAGAAATCAGTGAATTGACTGAATTGCAAGTTAGCATTGCTTTGGATGATGCGGACATAAAAGCAGTATCTATGGAATTGGCTGAGGGTCGATTGACCATCCGCTTCGCCGACGAAGAAACCCAGTTAAGGGCGCGGGATATCTTGCAAGAATCACTGGGGACCAGCCATGTGGTGGCATTGAATCTTGCACCTGATACGCCTGATTGGCTAAGAGATCTGGGTGCCGATCCTATGTTTCTTGGTCTTGATCTAAGGGGTGGTGTTCACTTTCTGATGGAAGTCGATATGGAGGCTGCCGCCAAAACATCAGAAGAGCGTTATGTCTCAGATATACGCACAACATTGCGTGAAAATAAGGTGCGCTATAAAACCATTACCCGTATTGATGAGGGGGGGTTGCTGGTGAGATATCGTGACACTGTGCAGAAGATCGACGGCGACAAACTAATCAAAGATAATTTTCGCGCTCTGGATATTGTCGAAGTAAAAACGGAAGAACCAGAAACCCGTTTAATACTGAACCCCGATGTGGTCAAAGAAACACAGAAAAATGCCCTGCAGCAAAATATTACTATCCTAAGAAAGCGTGTTAATGAATTAGGTGTTGCGGAACCCGTGATTCAACAACAGGGACTGAGACGTATAGTGGTGCAATTGCCAGGCGTTCAGGATACGGCCAGGGCAAAAGATATCCTTGGTGCGACGGCGACACTGGAATTCCGCATGGTTGATGATGATCATTCTGTCCAGGATGCCATTGATGGACCAGTGCCTGCAGGTTCACGTCTTTACAACAACAGAAGCGGCGGACAGATCCTGCTGAAAAAGCGTGTAATGCTTACCGGTGATTCTATTATCGATGCATCATCCGGTATCGATCAACGTTCCGGTGGTCCTGACGTCTCCATTACCTTAGATGGTAAAGGCGCCAAGCAATTTAGCAATGCAACACGTGATAATGTTGGCAGGCGTATGGCCGTTGTCTTTATCGAAACCAAGACAGAAACTGTAGAAGTGGACGGTGAAATGGTTAAGAAAAGGAAAAAAATCGAGGAAGTCATTAATGCTGCGACAATTCAGGAACAGTTAGGAAAACGATTTCACATTACTGGCATAGGTTCAACACAGGATGCGCGTAACCTGGCTTTACTATTACGCGCCGGTGCCCTGGCCGCACCTATTGAAATTGTTGAGGAACGCACCGTGGGTCCGAGCCTAGGTAAAGACAATATTGCCAAAGGTTTTAACTCAGTGAAGATTGGTTTTATTCTGGTGCTGATCTTCATGGCAGTTTACTATCGTGTATTCGGTTTGTTTGCTGATGTTGCATTGACTCTGAATCTGGTGCTGATTGTTGCTCTATTGTCATTATTACAAGCAACACTGACCTTGCCAGGTATTGCCGGGATCGTATTGACGGTGGGGATGGCGGTGGATGCCAACGTGCTTATTTTTGAGCGTATCCGCGAAGAGATTCGTAATGGAAATTCCCCACAAGCCAGTATCCATGCAGGCTATGAGAAAGCATTTTCAACAATCACTGATGCCAATATTACAACCTTGATTGCGGCACTGGTGCTGTTCAGCTTTGGAACCGGTCCAATCAAAGGCTTCGCAGTGACACTATCACTAGGTATTATCTGTTCCATGTTTACTGCAATTATGGTGACACGTGCATTGGTTAATCTGACTTATGGCGGCCGTAAGTTGGATAAATTAAGAATTTAGTTGCAGTGAGACGACAAAGAGCGAAACGACAAGAATGAAACTTTTAAAAGAAAAATTAAATATCGATTTTATGGGTAAGCGCAAGCTTGCTACGATTTTTTCTTCCATCCTTATTATCATCTCTATTGCTTCCCTTGCTATTCAGGGGTTGAATCTTGGGGTTGATTTCACAGGAGGGACATTGGTCGAAGTTGGCTACGATGAAGTAGTTGAACTCGAAAGTATTCGTAGTGGCCTGGCTGCTTCAGAATTTGGTGAAGCAACTGTGCAGTATTTTGGTAGTGCCAGCGATGTCCTGATTCGTATTGCTCCAAGAGAAGGAGTGAATACAGCAGAAATTAGTGGCTCGATACTTAAATTATTGCGATCCAGTGGACAGGCAGTAGAAATGAGACGTGTTGAATTTGTTGGTCCTCAGGTTGGCGAAGAGCTGACGGAAGATGGGGGTCTGGCGATGCTATATGCGCTGTTAGGGATTCTTATTTATGTCGCTTTACGTTTTCAAATGCGTTTTTCAATTGGTGCAATCACAGCGTTGGTGCATGATGTCATCATTACCATGGGTGTATTTTCAGTCTTGCAGATGAATTTTGATTTAACCGTTCTTGCGGCATTATTGGCCGTGATTGGTTATTCATTGAACGACACCATTGTGGTGTTTGATCGCATTCGTGAAAATTTTCATAAAATGCGTAAGGCAACCCCGGTTGAAGTGATGAATGCCTCATTGAATCAGACAATGAGTCGAACCATTATGACATCTTTCACAACCCTGCTTGTGTTAACGGCCCTGTTTCTTGTTGGGGGTGAAATCATCCATGGTTTCGCAACTGCACTGATTATTGGTGTTCTGATTGGTACCTATTCGTCTATCTTTGTTGCCAGCCCGGTGACTCTGGCTTTGGGCATTAGCAAAGAAGACTTGATGGCTGTTGAGAAAGAAGGCGCAGACCAGGAAAGTCATATTTAGCATTACTATTTGTCATCATTAGTTGATAACAGATTTCACACAGGCTGAATGCATGTGCGTTATCAATCAGTGGGACTATTTAAATGAAAATTGTCGCTGATCAACAAATTCCCCACGCAGCACAGGCATTTTCCGCATTCGCAGAAGTGACGCTTTGTAATGGTCGTGAAATCACCGCTGAGAAAATTCAACATGCTGATGTCCTTTTGCTGCGATCCGTTACCGTTGTTGATGCAAATTT
>SMWN01000150.1 GCA_004356415.1 Gammaproteobacteria bacterium | reverse complement strand
GAATAGTCCCTGTAACCTACACATCTATGGAACTCCAGTTCACAAAAATGCATGGTCTCGGCAATGATTTTGTTGTCATAGATAGTTTTGCACAAGAGATTCAGTTGACTACCGAACAAGTGCGGTTTATTGCAGATCGTCATTTTGGCATCGGTTGTGATCAGCTATTGTTGCTTGCGCCTTCTGATAAAGAGGGTGTAGATGTGCGATATATGATCTATAACTCAGATGGCGGTGAAGTATCTCAGTGTGGTAATGGCGCAAGATGTGCTGCTGCCTATTTGCGTGAGTATGGCTTGGTCAGTGGGGATGATATAAAGGCTGAAACGCGTGATGGCGTCATTACCATGACACTGCAGGAAGGTGGCCAGGTCAGGGTCAATATGGGTATCCCCAAACTGGCACCTGCTGATGTCCCCATAGAGTCACAGGATGCTGCTGCTCAGTATCAATTGAGCCTGTCCGGCATGTCTGATATAAAAATCACTTTTAGTGCGGTCTCTATGGGCAATCCTCATGCTGTGATTGTGGTGGACAATGTGGCGACTGCACCCGTATCGACGATGGGACCAGAAATACAAAAACAGACGTTTTTCCCGGAGGGGGTGAATGTGGGATTTATGCAAATTATTGATAGTAGCCATATCAAACTACGTGTTTTTGAACGTGGTGCAGGCGAAACATTGGCCTGTGGGAGTGGTGCTTGTGCGGCCGTCGTGGCAGGATGTAGCAATTCCAGCCTGAATCAGGAAGTTGATGTTGAATTGCCAGGGGGGCATCTTCAGATCAGCTGGGAGGGGGATGGTGAACCTGTGTGGATGACAGGACCAGCCACTTTTGTTTATGGGGGACAAATATCGTTATGACGATAGACAAAGACACGAATCAGGGAAAAGACCCGGATCCGAGGAAAGACCTGGATCATGGAAAAGACCAGGGCCAGGAAAAAGACTCGGCACAGAATCAGGTCACACCTTTAATTTCAGCGAAGGATATTGCAGATTTTTTATGGAAAAACACGGAATTTTTTAATGACCATCCTGAACTCCTCGGTGAATTATCGATACCCCACACAAATGGTGATGTGGTCTCTCTGGTTGAAAGACAGGTTAAGGTATTAAGAGAGCAAAACAGGCGAACCAGCAAACAATTGCATGAGTTGATTGAGATTGCACGTCAGAATGAAGAGCTGGCCAGGAAAATGCACCAGTTAGGGTTGACGCTAATGGATGCAACAGATCCCAAGGATATTTTTGCGACCTTGTACGATAATCTGACCAAAAATTTTCATGCAGACTGTGTTACTGTTCGATTGTTTGGTGATCCGGCCTTTATTGATACCTATGCAGGTGAAGAATTTGCCGGTAAGGATACTAAGGAAGAATCGTTATTCAAAACAATCATAGAAAGCAAGCAAGCAATGTGCGGCCGGATGAAACACCAACAGCAAGCATTTCTATTTGGTAGTGAGGCTGACGAAATTACCTCCTCTGTCATGGTGCCATTAATGGGTTCTAATTGGAGCGGGATAATGGCAATTGGCAGTTTCAATCCTGATCGTTTTCAACCGGGCATGGGTGTGGAGCTGTTGGCAAATATGGCGGAGGTTCTGAGTTTTATTTTAAAACCATGGATAGCCGAAACTTGAAACTGGCCTTGAATTTTGTTTGGCTCAGGTCTGAATCCAAGCAGGCCTGAATCTAGAATGAATAGTTGTGATTAGTTCCTGGGTGATAGTTCATTCCTCTTTGAACTTGATGACTGATTAACCGCTGATGAACAAGCAAGAAGCTTTAAGAATCCATCAGTTTTTGGGAACCCTGCAACATCTGTCTATACACACCCAAAAAGCTTACCAACGTGACCTTGTCGTATTACTTAAATTTGCAGATGCGCATGATGTTCAGAAATGGAATGAGTTGGATGGCCGCCAAATCCGTAGCTTTGTGGCCTGGCGGCATAGACAGGGCATCGGGGGTCGGTCCCTGCAACGTAATTTGTCAGCAGCGCGCGCATTCTATCGTTATTTGATGGGTGAAGGTGTTGCAAGACATAATCCGGCGGAAGGTGTGCAGGCACCCAAGTCTCCCAGAAAATTACCTAAACTCCTTGATGTGGATCAAGCTGCCCAGTTGCTTGAAATAGATGATAGAGGCCCATTGGCAATTCGTGATAAGGCAATCCTGGAATTAATGTATTCCTCCGGCTTACGTCTTTCAGAATTAGTCATGCTGGATCTGGACAGCCTGGATTTAGCTGATGCAGTCGTGACGGTGACAGGAAAGGGTAAAAAAACACGCAGTGTTCCTGTCGGTAGATACGCAAGAGAAGCGATTAAACAGTGGTTAAAGATACGTGGCGGCATAGCAAACAATGAGGAAATGGCTGTATTTGTCAGCCAGCGGGGTAAACGTATTAGTCGTCGTTCTATACAACAGCGTTTGAAACAATGGGCGATGAAACAGGGATTAACGAATCATGTGAATCCACATATGTTGAGACATTCGTTTGCCAGCCATTTACTGGAATCCAGTGGAGATTTACGAGCTGTTCAGGAATTGCTTGGTCACGCAGATATTAGTACCACACAAGTATATACACACCTTGATTTTCAACATCTCGCAAATGTTTACGACAATGCGCATCCGCGTGCCCATAAGAAGAAATAATAAGGAAATAAACACCAGAATTAATAGCGGTGCCTAAATGTTGATATTTACCGTATCAGCCCCCATTTCTAGTAAACTGAGCATTCTTTAGTAGAATGCGCCTTTCAGGTTAAATCACGGTCAAATCAGGACTGAGTCAGGAGAATTTATTTGGAGCAATTTAAAGGAACAACCATTCTATCGATCCGCAGAAAAGATAGTGTGGTGATAGGGGGTGATGGGCAGGTATCAATGGGCGATACTGTCATGAAAGGTAATGCAAGTAAGGTCAGGCGACTATATCACGATAAAGTCATTGCCGGATTTGCAGGTGGGACGGCCGATGCCTTTACACTGTTTGAGCGATTTGAAGCCAAACTTGAAAGACATCAGGGACATTTATTGAAGTCAGCCGTTGAACTCGCCAAAGACTGGCGCACGGATAAAATGTTACGCAATCTGGAAGCCATGCTTTGCGTGGCGGATAAAAACTTTTCTTTGATCATTTCAGGGAATGGCGATGTGATTGACCCGGAGAACAATATTATGGCCATAGGTTCCGGCGGGGCTTATGCCAAGGCCGCTGCAATGGCATTAATGGAAAATACGGAATTAGATGCGCGGGATATTGTTGTGCAAGGACTGAATATCGCAGCCGATATTTGTATTTACACGAATCATACACAAACGATAGAAGAACTTTCAATCAAAGAAACTGAATGATATTTTTGCATGAAAGCAAAAGTACACCTGACCAGGATGTCAGGTCAACATCAGGAACTTTAAGTTTTTGTGTCTTGTCACTTTGTCGAGCCAGGCTCAACTGGAGAGGGTGGCCCGTGCAAAGCTCTTTGAATAATTAAAACAAAAGGGTTTATATAAGCAGATGAGTCAATTTACACCAAAAGCCATTGTTGACGAACTAAACAAACATATTATTGGACAGGAGGATGCCAAACGTGCAGTTGCTATTGCATTACGAAATCGCTGGCGTCGAATGCAGGTTGATGAAGAATTACGTAATGAGATTACCCCAAAAAATATTTTGATGATCGGGCCGACGGGCGTGGGTAAAACAGAGATCGCAAGAAGATTAGCAAAACTGGCCGATGCCCCCTTCATAAAAATTGAGGCAACCAAATTTACCGAAGTTGGTTATGTGGGAAGAGATGTCGAATCAATTGTGCGTGACCTGGCTGATATTTCAGTAAAAATGACAAGAGAACATGAAGTGAAAAAAGTCCAGGAGCAGGCAGAAGCCGCAGCAGAAAACAGAGTGCTGGATATTCTTTTACCACAACCGCGTAAATTTGCCAATGAGCCAGCCGATGTGGATGAAAATACCGGTAATGCAACCAGAGAAAAATTTCGTGGCATGTTGCGTGAAGGAAAGCTCGATGACAAGGTAATAGAAGTGGAACTTAAAATGGCATCCATCGGTGTTGAGATCATGGCGCCTCCGGGGATGGAAGAAATGACCAGTCAACTGCAGAGCATGTTTCAGAACATATCTGGAGGTAAGAAGAGTATGCGGGAGTTACGTATTAGAGATGCATTGAAACTCCTGAGCGAAGAAGAAGCCGCCAAGCTGATCAATGAAGATGATATCAAGGCCATCGCAATTGAAAACGTTGAGCAGAATGGTCTGGTTTTTCTTGATGAAATTGACAAGGTTACCCGCCGTTCAGAAACAAGTGGCCCGGATGTTTCTCGCGAAGGTGTTCAACGTGATTTATTACCACTGGTTGAAGGGTGTACGGTATCGACTAAATACGGAATGGTAAAAACTGATCATATTCTTTTTATTGCATCAGGTGCTTTCCATTTATCCAAGCCGTCAGACTTGATCCCCGAGCTACAGGGGCGTTTCCCCATCAGGGTAGAGTTAAATGCACTCAGTGTGGATGACTTTACGCGCATACTCACAGAACCGGATGCGTCACTAACAGAGCAATATTCTGCGTTGATGAAAACGGAAGGTGTTGACCTCTCGTTCACCGATGAGGGGATTAAAAGAGTTGCCGAAATTGCCTGGCAAGTCAACGAATCAACCGAGAATATAGGTGCACGTCGTCTGTATACTGTGATGGAAAGATTGCTTGATACATTATCCTACGAAGCTACTGATCTAAAAGGGGCCTCGATTATGGTTGATTTAGACTATGTGAATGATCATCTGGATGCACTGGCACAGGATGAAGATTTATCGAGGTATATATTGTGACATCAATCAAATGATGAGGATTTGCCCAGATAGTTAAACCAGGGACATAAACATGGATAAAGAATCACCACAGCCCGTATCAATCAAACTGCATCAAAAATCCAGAATCCTAGAAATAAGTTTTAGTGATGGTCAGAATTTTGATTTGTCCTGTGAATTGCTCAGGGTTTATTCACCCTCGGCTGAAGTAAGGGGTCATGGCCCAGGACAATCTGTGTTACAAACAGGCAAGGAAAATGTTTCTATCGAAAAGGTTGAGCCTGTTGGACATTATGCTGTCAAACTAATCTTCAACGATGGACATAATACGGGTCTGTACTCATGGGCTTATCTCTACAATCTGGGCGAGAATAAGGATGAACTATGGAAAGATTACTTACAGGGACTTGAAGACGCCGGTTATCAACGTCAGGAAATTCCAGATTAGGTTTATACCCATGATACTTGGAAATACAATATTCATAACACGCCCGTTTGCATCCATGGCGGCGTTGCTCCTCTTTGCAGGGGGCGGCCATGCGGCATCGCCGCGCCTTGCCCTGAATGTAAAATGACACACTCAGAACATTACATTTCCAAATATCATGGGTATAGATTAAAAATTCACCAAAAAATAAAATGAACAGTAAATCCACAGACTTTGGGTATCAAAAGGTCGCACCAGAAGATAAAACCAGACGTGTATCAGAGGTCTTTCGTTCTGTCGCTGCTAATTATGATTTAATGAACGACTTAATGTCATTTGGCGCACATAGATTTTGGAAGAGACAGGCTGTTCACTTGTCGGGGATCAAAAAGGGTCAGTCAGTGCTTGATGTGGCAGGTGGCACAGGAGATCTGTCAATATTATTCCATCAGCGCGTAGGCAAGGAGGGAAGTGTGCTGGTGACTGACATCAACAGCGCCATGTTGCAGGAAGGTCGGAATAAATTGATCGATGAAGGGATTGTCTCCGGTATTGATTATGTGCAGGCAAATGCAGAAGTATTGCCATTTGCAAATAACAGTTTTGATTGCGTCAGTATTGCATTTGGATTACGTAATGTGACCGATAAGCAGAAGGCCATCAGTTCCATGTTTGAGAAGCTTCGTTATGGTGGCTGTCTGATCATTCTAGAATTTTCCAAAGTTGAATTATCAGCGCTGGGGCGTCTATATGACGCATTTTCATTTAATGTGCTTCCAAAGATTGGCAAGTTTGTTGCGAAGGATGAAGCGAGTTATCAATATCTTGTTGAGTCAATTCGTATGCATCCTGATCAGGGCACCCTGAAAGGTATGTTGGAGACAGCAGGATTTTCCAGCGTTGAATATTTCAATCTAGCGGGCGGTATCGTCGCAATACACAGGGCCTACAAGCTTTGATTGAGAAAACGAAGTCAGGAGATCGCCAACACCTTTTGCTTGATAGCGTAGAGAAAATGGTGAATAAAGTGTTATCCCTGGACGAAGAAACAGTGGCGTTATTAGCAACATTGGCCGGGAACGTTATTGAGATCGATGTCCTGGATACAGAATTTAGGATGTTTATTCTACCATCTGGGAAGGGGGTCACATTAGAGACAGATTATGAGGGAAAGGCAGATGTGGCAATCAAAGGAACACCTTCGGCATTGTTAGGGATGATCTCTGCCGAGAAAATTGGTGCGGGTGATGTCGAAATAAATGGCAATGTTGAATTGGCGAAAAAGTTCCAGTCTATTTTAAGGGATGTGGAAATTGACTGGGAGGAATACCTGTCACAATTTGTAGGGGATATCGCTGCTCATAAAATAGGTAATTTCCTTAGACGAGTGAGTCGGTTTGCAAAAGAGTCTGGCAAGACCATTGGAATGGATATCAGTGAATATCTTCGTTATGAAAAAGAAGCCTTGCTGGATAAATCAGAGGTCGATGAATTTAATCAAGCTGTAGACAATATTCGTGATGATGTTGAACGATTACAAAAACGACTGGAACGACTGGAAAAAGAGAACTCATGAAACTGGGTGAAATATCGCGATTAATTACTATCCAGAAAACGCTAATTCGTTACGGGCTGGACGAAATTGTTCTCGCCTCAAGCGGTTCGCGCCCAGTAAGAATATTGTTCTACCTCTTTCCATGGAACTGGTTTGGTAGAAAGCGGGGACCAAGAGCTGAGCGATTAAGGTGTGCGCTGGAAGACCTTGGGCCAATATTTATTAAGCTCGGGCAGATACTGTCAACGCGCCGTGATTTTTTGCCAGAAGATATTTCACAGGAATTTTCAAAGCTTCAGGACAAGGTTCCTCCTTTCCCCGGTAAGGAAGCAAGACGCATTATCGAGGATGCGTTTGAGAAGAAGATTGACGAAATATTTCTGGAGTTTGATGAAACACCTTTGGCATCTGCCTCTATCGCCCAGGTACATGCCGCAAAGATGAAAGATGGTCGGGAAATGATCATCAAGGTGGTCAGACCAGATGTTGAAGAAATTATCCGCCGAGACCTGGGGTTGATGTATTTCCTTGCTGATAAAGTGGAACGCTATACAGAAGATGGCAGGCGCTTAGGCCCGGTAAATGTTATCGCAGAGTTTGAGAAGACATTATTAGGTGAACTGGACCTGATGCGTGAAGCCGCCAATGCCTCACAACTACGTCGGAATTTTGCTGATTCAGATAAGTTATATGTTCCAGAAGTTTGCTGGGATTTAACACATAAAAATGTCATGGTTATGGAGCGCATATCAGGCATTGCTGTCAATGATATTGAATCGCTAAAGGCAGCCGGAGTCGACCTGAAGTGGTTGGCAGAAGCAGGGATTGAAATATTCTTCACCGAAGTCTTACGCGATAGTTTTTTTCATGCTGATATGCACCCGGGCAATATATTTGTCTCACGTCCGGAACCTGGCAAGCCGGCAAAAATCATGTTGGTGGACTTTGGCATTATGAGTTCACTTAGTGAATTTGACCAAAGGTATCTTGCTGAAAATTTTATGGCCTTTCTTGATCGTGATTATCAGCGAGTTGCTGAACTACACGTCGAATCCGGATGGGTGCCTGCCGGGACACGCATTGATGAATTTGAATTCGCAATCAGGACGGTATGTGAACCCTTGTTTGATAGGTCATTGACAGAAATATCATTTGGAACGATGTTGTTACGTCTGTTTCAGACGGCCAGACAATTCGGTATGGTGATCATACCGCAGTTGTTACTGTTACAAAAGACTCTAGTGAACATTGAAGGTCTGGGGAGACAACTCTATCCAGAACTGGATATTTGGAAAACTGCCAGGCCTTTGTTTGAGTACTGGATGCATGATCGCATCGGTGTACGTGGTTTGGCAAAAGGGTTAAAGCAAAATTTACCGAGATGGCTTGATCGTTTACCGGACTTACCAAATAAAACTATCGATATAATCGAACGCCTTCGTGATGGCAAGATCCAGGTGGAATTAAAGGCGCCTGAATTAGAGAAAATCAGGACTGAGATAAGGCAGAGTAATAAACGCTCAGTACTGGCAACTGTTGGATCTGCATTTATCATTTGTGCGGCAGTGATATTTGGTTTGGACGGGTACTCACCTGCCATGGTTGGTGGTGTTCCCTATCTGACCTGGCTATTTGGTGGAGTAGGGTTGCTGCTGCTGTTATTTTCTATGAGTGAATAATTCGTTAATTCTTTTAAGGACATGGGCTGCAGTTATTCCCGCCATTCCCTGTTCTGACTGCGGGGGCGGAGGCTGCAAGCAGTGCATGTATTTAGAATGAGTCAGGGGCGGAGTTAGACCAAACAGTCCTATCGAGGGGACGCTCAATGAAGCTGCCATATTCAGGAGGCCTGTATCATTGCCGACGAACAAGCGGCTCTTTGCAATTAAGGCAGCAATGTGATCAATAGGCAGCTCGATGGCCTGATGTACTTTAGTAGAAGCCTCTGTTGCCTTGTTGGTAATATAGTCAGCCATGCCTTGTTCGGTACTTCCTCCAGCAAGGAAAATGCTGCAATCATGGGTCTGGCGCAATGTGATGATGAGTTCGGCAAAGCGTTCCTCCCCCCACTGTTTGACAGGCTCGCTACTACCAATGCCGATTACGATCCAAGGTTTCTTGACGTTCGCAAAGTGCTTGTCAATCTTTTCGGTTGTTTCGGACGCAAGCAGCAGAACTGGTTCAGATTCAATTTTAGGCACCGTATACTTTTCGAGCAGTAAGTTACTGACTTCGATGGGATGAAGTTTCAGCTGGGGTTCATCTATATGGATAGGATCGCTTAATAAAAGATGCTGAATTCCTTGTCCATAACCACGCCGGATTGGTATGCCAGCAAAAAAGGAGGCCCATGCATAGCGGTGGCTATCATGTAATATCCAGACGGTCATGAAGGCATGTTGGCGTAATTCAGTGACAAGTCGAAAAAACCCGGAAACTCCATCGTGTTTGCCAGGATTGCGTTCCAGCCAAAGGATTTGATCAACGTAGGGATCTCCCGACAAAAGTCTATCGGCTTTTGAACGTGGTTTGGTCAGGATACTGACTTTCCCCGTATGGCTAATGGCAGCGATGCTATGAATATGTGGCAGATGCCAGATCATATCGCCGATGCCTGGCAATGGCTGAATAATCAGAGTTTGATCATTGTTTTTGGGTGTAACGTGGAATAACAGACTCAGTAAATTGAAAAAAGGGGCAAACAGTTGAATCATCAAACAGGCAGTCTTTCTGTTAAAGGTATTCTGTGTTTTTACAGGCACTGGTGTTTACATTACAATCTGGTCAGTCTATGTCAAGTTTATGTTCGGGTTAAAGCTGAGTGCTAGCAAGTTTCAGATATCATTGCATTCGACGAGATATTTCCAACTTTTCCATGCTAAAGCATCGTGATTTTGTTGGTATGTTAGTGACAATGCATCAGTCTGGAACCCATTGGGTCAAGCATATTCTGACGTCGGCTATTTACCATGAAGAAGGCTTCGAGCAGCCAAAGTCTATATATGATGAGGATCGTTTTATCGGTAATCCAAAATCCCATCGTGGGAGGCCGGGAGTTCCATCGATTACCGCTTCCCATTCGATCCCCCACATACTACTGGGTTCTCAATTATTACACCGAATGGTGACTTTTCCGAGGTACGTCATCTTGGTCAGGGATATCCGTGCTTGCCTGGTATCAAATTACGAAAAATGGGAGCCTTCCTGTAGCTTTTCAGAATATCTGCATGGCGACGTCAGAGGGAAACGTTTCAATAGTGACATCTGGTGGTGCATCCGCTTTTACAATGCCTGGGGACGAGTTCTCGAAAATGTTCCAGATAAAGCGACACTCATCAGGTATGAGTGCATGAAGGAAGACACCTACGCTGAATTCAGCAAGCTGGTTGATTTTATGGGGCTGAAGATAAGTCGTGAAAGCATTGAGTTTGCCATTCACTTTTCGGATAAGGAAACCATGGCGAAACGCCAGAATCCCGATGATCTACGGGTGGTCCGTAAAGATAATCGCCCTCTGGAAGAGTGGTTCTCTGAGGGGGATATGCAATTTTTCAGAGAGACCTGTCGGCGGTATCTGAAATATGACATGGGTTATACTTACTGAGCGTTACAT
>SMWN01000149.1 GCA_004356415.1 Gammaproteobacteria bacterium | reverse complement strand
TTACGATTCAGCTAAATAGGTGTGAAATACTATACGAAATAGTGGGGGTAGATCTATTTTTCAATTATCCAAGTAATCGAGAACTCCGCCCAGCCGATATTGCCGGATTCAGTTAGCTTGCCCATGCACCGTGAATCATTCTACAAGGAATGGCACATCGTTCATGGCAAGGCGTGCCTCGCCGACAATGGCCGCTCCCCCCTTGTCAAGAGGGACAACGCAATCCATGGGCATTGACAAGCTAACCCACAGGGCGTCGCCGTGACATCCCGCAGCCGCGTTGCAGCACTTGGGAAAGGAACAACCATTCCCGGCGCACTGCGCCTTGCTGCGAAATACCACGGCGACGCTGAAACCGACAATATCAGCTGGACGGAGTACCAGATCAAAATCACAGGAGTAAGTCCCAAACCTATTTTTTTAGCTTACATTTCAGGCGTGATGATTCAAACACTATTCCTTCACTGCAAGTTGCGCCTTTCTCTGACTTTCTAGCTGAACTCTGAATCCTGTATTTCCAGGTAGCTTGGGTATAAATACGGTAGAATGCGCCGTTTTCAGCACGAGATAGTCAGGAAAAAATAGCGAGGAAACCATGTTACTAGGTGTAAACATTGATCATATTGCTACGTTGAGACAAGCACGATTAACGCGCTACCCCGATCCTGTTCAAGCTGCATTTTTGGCAGAACAGGCGGGTGCGGATTCAATTACAGTTCATTTGCGAGAGGATCGAAGACATATCCAGGAAAGGGATATCAACCTGCTTCGACAATCGATGTTAACGCCGATGAATCTGGAAATGGCTGTCACTGAGAACATGCTGGAGTTTGCTGAAAAAGTAATTCCTGAATTTTGTTGTCTGGTACCAGAGAGCAGGGAAGAGCTGACAACTGAGGGTGGACTGGATGTAGCTGGGCAAATAGGCCGCGTGAGTGAAGCATGTGCAAGATTAAAAAAGGCAGGTATCCGGGTATCTTTATTTATAGATGCAGATAGCAGGCAAATTATTGCAGCCCAGAAAACAGGTGCAGAAGTGATTGAATTACATACCGGGCATTATGCTGATGCTGCTTTTGGTAGAGAAAGTGAAATCGAGTTGAAAAAGATTGTCTCTGGCGTAGAACAGGCAAAATCTCTGGGATTGAAAGTGAATGCAGGACATGGTCTGAATTACCAAAATGTGAGGCATATCGCTCAAATTCCAGATATAGAGGAATTGAATATCGGTCATGGCATTATCGCCAGGGCAGTATTTACTGGATTGGAAGAGGCTGTCCGGGAAATAAAAAGAATCATGCAAGAAGAAGGTGTGTAGTTTTCACCATGAGTGATTTGAGTTCAGAGATATCCAGACGCCGCACTTTCGCTATTATTTCTCATCCAGATGCGGGCAAGACGACAGTCACCGAGCAAATACTATTGTCCAGTGGGGCGATACAAATGGCAGGAACGGTGAAGGCGAGAAAATCTTCCAGATATGCGACCTCAGACTGGATGGAGATGGAAAAAGAAAGAGGTATCTCTATTACCAGTTCTGTGATGCAATTTGAATACAAGGACAAAATAATCAATCTACTCGATACGCCGGGACATGCTGATTTCTCTGAAGATACTTACAGGACATTGACGGCTGTTGATTCTGCCTTGATGGTCATAGATGTCAGTAAAGGCGTGGAAGAACGTACACTTAAATTAATGGAAGTGTGTCGTCTACGAAATACTCCCATCATCACCTTTATCAATAAACTCGATAGAGAAGGCAAGGAGCCTATTGCACTATTGGATGAAATAGAAAGTGAACTAGATATCAGATGTGCGCCAGTGATCTGGCCTATTGGTATGGGTAGTCGTTTAAAAGGAATATATCATCTGGACGACGACAAAATCCGCATTTATAACAAAACAGATGAAAAGAAGCATGGAAAAATTATCAAAGGTCTAAATTCTGCAGAAGGCGAAGCATTGTTTTCTGGTACCTTCGATGAATTTCATGAAGAAGTTGAATTGGTTCGTGGAGCATGCGAGAGATTTAGCCTCACGGACTTTCTGCAAGGTAAGCAAACCCCTGTTTTTTTTGGTTCGGCCCTGAACAATTTCGGTATCGCTGAATTTCTTGACTATCTATGCCGGTGCTCGCCAGCGCCTCAATCAAGGACAGCAATTCAACGAGAAGTGAAATCTGACGAACAACAGTTCAGTGGCTTCATCTTCAAGATTCAGGCAAATATGGATCCTGCACATAGAGATAGAATTGCTTTTTTGAGGATATGCTCAGGTCAATATCAAAAAGGGATGAAGATGAGACATGTCAGAATAGAACGTGACATTCAGGTGTCTAATGCCTTGACCTTTATGGCAGGCAGTCGAAATCAGGCCGAAGTGGCATGGCCCGGTGATATTATTGGTTTACATAATCATGGCACAATTCAAATTGGTGATACTTTTACCCAGGGTGAGCCGTTATCATTTACAGGAATCCCATTTTTTGCGCCTGAATTATTTCGCAGAGTTCAACTCAAGGATCCACTTAAATCCAAAGCTTTGCTCAAAGGATTAATTCAGCTGGGTGAAGAAGGGGCAACACAGGTATTTAGACCTTTGGATAATAATGATCTGATCGTTGGTGCCATTGGCGTACTGCAATTTGACGTGGTCGTAGCGCGATTGAAACAGGAATATGGTGTCGAATGTGTTTATGACAATGTACCTGTAGCGACTGCCAGATGGATATCCTGTCCCGATGAAAAGATCATGCAGAAATTCAAAATCAAAACATCATCCAATCTGGCAATCGATGGAGGTGACCGATTAACTTATCTTGCTCCATCATTAGTCAATCTGAATCTCGCGATTGAGCGTTGGCCAGAAATCAAATTCAAGGCAACTTGCGAGCATTCCGCTAACTGAACCCGGCAATATCAGCTGGACGGAGTACTAGCAAGACCTGTCTCTAGTTTTTGCCTTCTTCCGTTTTAGACTGCATTGCTTGGTGAACCCGGGCACTTGTCTCAGCGGTATTGTTGTCCCGGATATTGCCATCATTTGAACCTGTCTTGATCCTTTCAGAAGCGCCGATATCAAAAAATGATCTCTCATCATCCGTAGCACCGACACCTAGGTTAATGTGGTTCTTGCCAGCTCCCCTCTGTTTCGATAGGTTTATATTAGTTCTCTCTGTTGTAGGCGCGTTTTGCACATTATTTGTTGCTGATGATCCCTCTAAAACTCTATCAGGATGTGGCATAACCTCAGTTGTTTTTGCATCGGCCTCAGAAACCGATGATGATTTAGCGATGTAGCTGTCATTGGCTTGCTGGTCAAAAAGTGTCGGCTTATCCTGAGAGTCAGTATTTATTTTGCCAGGCTTCTTTCTGTGGGCTTCTTCGCTAACCCGGTCAGGATGTGGTGCAACAACCTGAGTGAATGGCGCTGCATCTGCTTGAGTATTTTGCGGCAATTGTTTATCAACCACCTGGCTATCCTGTTGGGATGTGGTTTCAGATGGTTTTGCAACACTCTCGCTTACTCTGGGCGTTTCAATTATTTGTTGATCTTTCGCTGCTTCTTGCTCATTATTATTTACGACTTGCTCGTTCGTGCTTGCATTTGCAGTGTTACTGTTTCCCTTGGAACGTCTACGTCCACCTCTCCTTCCACGACGGGATGATCCAATATCACTTCTTGAATCAGGATTTTTTGCATCATTTGAACTAGTGTGTGATGTAGTCTCTGATATTATATTTTGATCTGCGGGTGTATTTGCACCTGCTTTCGTTCTTTGGTCATTTTTTCTATTGGAATTACGTTGCCGATTACCCGATCGATTTCCTTGTCGGTTTTCTGAGCGATAGTTCCTGTTTGTTCTATTTTGATTTCTATTACGGTTACGATCTGAACGACTAGTATATCTCTTCCTGTTTCCAGTTCCTTTTATGTCTTTGCTGTCTTCTTTTGAAGCGCTAAATAATCGTTTAATTAATCTTGAAATAAACCCTGCCTTTTTCACAGACTTCCTTTTAGACACAACAGGTTTCCCCGGAATAATTTGTTTGACAGCGGGTTGCTCAACGACTGTTTTATGAGCACGCAATTCTAAGCCCTTTACGTCATTTTCTATCTCGGTAACAAGCTTGTAACTTGCTTGTTGGTGTTGAGTACTACTCGCTTCAGATAAACGAACTCTTTGCACCTGATATTGTGGGGTCTCCATTGAAGGCGATGGAATAATAACGATTTCAACATCGAGCCTTTGTTGTAGTTCATTGATTGGCTTACGTTTTTCATTCAGGAGGAAGGTTGCAGCAGACACGGGTAAATTAACAATCACCTTGGCTGTGGAGTCTTTCATGGCCTCTTCTTCAATAATTCTCAGAACAGCCAATGAAATTGATTCAATGTCCCGGATGGTTCCTTGACCATCACAACGTGGACAGGGTAAATGACGGGATTCTCCCAATGAAGGTCGTAGCCTTTGTCGTGACATCTCTAACAAACCAAAGCAGGATATTTTTCCTACCTGAACTCTTGCCCGATCAACACGCAGGCATTCCTTAATACGATTTTCCACTTCACGTTGGTTTTTGCTGACCATCATATCAATAAAGTCAATCACAATGAGCCCACCCAAATCACGTAACCTTAATTGTCTGGCTATTTCTTCGGCAGCCTCCATGTTTGTGTTGAACGCAGTTTCTTCAATATCACTCCCCTTGGTTGCACGGGCGGAATTAATATCAATGCTGACGAGTGCTTCTGTATGGTCAATGATCAATGAACCACCAGAAGGCAAACGTACTTCCCTTGAGAAGGCTGATTCAATCTGGCTTTCTATCTGATACTTTGTAAAAAGCGGATCATCCCCCTCGTAGAATTTAAGCTTATGGAGATTATGCGGCATTACCTGTTGCATAAATTCACGGCTCCGCTGATGAACTTCCTTGTCATCTATCCAGATTTCTGCGATATCTGTGCGTAGATAATCTCGAATTGCGCGGATAATCACCTCGCTTTCCTGATATATGAGGTAAGGGGCAGGGCGTTCGGTCGCGGCTTTTTCAATGGCCTGCCATAAGGTGACGAGATAATCAGTATCCCATTGTAACTCTTCTTTAACTTTGCCAATTCCAGCGGTTCTGAGAATGAGTGCTGTATTTTGTGGGATATCAAGCTGACCCATGACTTCACGTGCCACGGCACGATCAGCACCTTCAATCTGACGTGAGATACCACCAGATCGGGGGTTATTAGGCATCAACACCATATATCGGCCTGCCAGGCTGATCATTGTGGTCAGGGCTGCACCTTTATTGCCACGTTCCTCCTTTTCAATCTGAACGATGAATTCCTGTCCCTCGTCAATCGCATCTTTGATGTTAACGCGACCACGCTGACCGGGATCAGACTTATTCTTGAACAGGCTACGGGAAATTTCCTTGAGCGGTAAGAAACCGTGGCGATTGCCGCCATAATCTATAAAGGCAGCCTCCAGGCTTGGTTCGATACGAACCACACGACCTTTGTAGATATTTGATTTTTTTTGGGTACGATTTGTGGATTCAATATCCAGATCGTATAACTTTTGGCCATCAACTAGCGCCACACGCATCTCTTCGCGCTGAGTTGCGTTAATCAGCATTCTCTTCATTTTTGTATTCCTTTGTATGCGCTCTACCATTAACGGCATCAGACAGGTTCTTCATTCTTCTGTCTGATGCGACGAACGTTCTACTGGGAATCTTTCACCAGGAAACGTCAGTCTAGGCTATTGGGAGCGCCTGTTATCACTCATTACCTCGGGTAGAGTGATATTTAAACCCTTATATTTATGAGGTTGTTTGCGGTATTCATGCCAATATCTCAGATATCGGCATATTTTCAGACACTGGCAAATTCGCAGGTACTGGTAAATTCTCAAATACTGGCGCAAAACCTCTGCTTTTTGGAATATTCAAGCCAGAACGTTAAAGTGATCCGACCAGCTCATTTCACGGGCATTTACTGGTTATGAAGGGGTGGGGAGGCAAAAAATATGACTCGATTGCCATCAACACCACTGTTGTTACCGGCTTCACAACATCAGCTAGTGCGTTTGTCGTAATGAAACACCGCTATGCGGTTCGAAATATCCGAAAATGTCCGTATTCCAGCGACTAATATAACAATGTTGATATACTCCCGCAATTATGACAGGCAAAAAAGTTGAGCAGCGAGGGGTATCCTTCATTACAGTGGATGACGATCACGCTGACAGGCGCCTGGATAATTTTCTCATAGGTTATTTTACTAGCCTTCCCAGGACCCGAATCTACAGAATGATTAGAAAAGGTGAAGTTCGGGTCAATAAAGGCAGGATTAAGCAAAATTACCGTCTGCAGACAGGGGATACAGTCAGAGTCCCTCCTATGTATCTTTCTACGCAGGAAAAACCATCCAGACCGCCGGAAAGGCTGTCTGAGTTAATTGGCAACAGTATTATTTATGAAGATGATTATTTAATCGCCATCAACAAGCCCTCAAACATCGCGGTTCATAGTGGCAGTGGAGTCCAATATGGTGTGATTGAGATCCTGCGGGTACAACGACCTGAAACAGACTTTCTTGAGTTAATTCACCGCCTGGACAGGGCAACATCAGGATGTTTACTCATTGCAAAAGACCACAAAACTCTGAGAGGGATGCATGACATCTTAAAAACTGGCCACGTTAAAAAAAACTATCTCGCGCTTTTGAAGGGCCAATTAACGGAAACCATGCGGACAGTTGATGTGCCACTGAACAAAGTGAGTACAGAATCGGGCGATCGAATGGTCAGGGTCGACAACGCAGGCAAACAAGCACTAACACATTTTCATATACAGGAGCGTTTTCGTGTCGCCTCGCTTTCTCGTATTGAATTAGTGACGGGGAGAACGCATCAGATCAGGGTGCATGCTGCCTATATCGATCACCCATTGGCCGGCGATGAGAAATATGGTGATTGGGAATTTAATGGTGCGATGAAAAAATTAGGACTCAAAAGGTTGTTCCTGCATGCTGAAACGTTGTCTTTTGAAATGCCAGGCATAGGCAAACAAATTGAACTAAAGGCGTCGCTGCCAGACGAACTGGATCAATTCCTGAAAAATTTGGTGTGACTTGTTTGTCTTTGCATAGACGAATGGATAAACCAGTTGCTAAGAAATACCAGTTATTAGTTTTTAATTGGTGTGGCACATTGGCCGATTCAGAAGCATGTATCATAGCACCAAACGGTTGCAACAAAGTTCGTCAATTGGCGTTGTACATGACATTACTGAAATTACAGAGTATTTATAGCTATAATTGTTATTAGTTGTATTTGACATCATTATATTTACAGAGGGTTAGGCATAAAATGAGTGAACAACAATCCAGTCATCATCAGGCGGAATTTGAGCGAGCACTGGTGAATAAAATAGCATCGGAAGCCATCACTGAACAACGGCGGGCAAGACGATGGAGCGTATTTTTCAAGCTGTTTATGGTTGGTTATATTTCAATTTTTACAATTTATTATCTTGTCGGTGGCATAGATGGCCCCTCATTGGGCGGCGAAAAACATACCGCTTTGATTGATATATCCGGGATAATTTCAGCTGATTCAGAGGCGAGTGCAGATTACATTGTCAGTGGCTTACGCGCTGCTTTTGAAGACAAAAACACGGCAGGTATTATTTTAAGAATCAATAGTCCTGGTGGGAGCCCGGTACAAGCCGGCTACGTGAATGACGAAATTTACAGGTTACGAGATGAATATCCTGATATTCCAATTTATTCGGTCATTACTGATGTATGTGCCTCAGGAGGATATTACATCGCTGCAGCAGCAGACAAGATTTATGCGGACAAAGCCAGTGTTGTTGGCTCGATCGGTGTAATTATGTCAGGTTTTGGATTTGTCGATTCTATTGAAAAACTGGGCATCGAACGCCGATTATTACATGCAGGGAAGAATAAAGGATTTCTTGATCCTTTCTCTCCATTGAAGGCAGAAGACGTCGAGCATGTTGAAACATTGTTGACTGATATACATCAGCAATTTGTTGATGCAGTCATGAAAGGTCGTGGTGATAGGCTTGCTAATGATGAAAAGATTTTTTCAGGTTTAATCTGGACGGGAGAACAGTCAATAGCATTAGGACTTGTGGATGCGCTAGGCAGTGCAGGTTATGTTGCGAGAGAAGTAATTGGCGTTGAAGAAATTGTTGATTTTACCAAGCGGGAATCATTTCTGGATCGGTTTGCCAACGAGATTGGTGCGACATTTGCCCGTGCGATAGGCACAACGCTGACGGGATTTGATATTAGATAAATAGAAAACTGGTCTTATTAAGAGGTCAATCAGAAATCAGGGGATATCCTGATGTTCGTTCCTTAGCATTTCAGATAAACGGATAAGAGGCAAGCCAATCAGACTTGTGGGATCTTCTCCCTCAAAGCGTTGAACCAGGGAGATACCGTAGCCTTCGGACTTGAAGCTGCCCGCACAATCATAAGGTGTTTCCATAAGAAGATACCGTTCTATTTCGTCCTCTGTCAGATCACGGAAATGCACGGTATAATTTATCCAGTCTTTTTGTATTCTGTTGCTGGCGGTGTTGATGACGCAAAGGCCCGTAAGAAAATTGACAGACTGGTGACTGATTTTTCTTAATTGGGCCCTGGCATTGTTGTGGTTGCCGGGTTTAGTCAGAATTTCATCATTTGCAACAGCGACTTGATCCGAGCCAATGATCAGTGACTCTGGATGCACTGGGGCAATTGCCCTGGCCTTGGCTTCTGCCAGTCTTATCACAAGCTCTGTGGGCGTCTCATTGTCTTGCTGTGATTCATTGATATCAGGTGACTCACATTCGAAGGGAATTTCGAGTCTTTCCAGCAGGCCACGGCGGTGGGGCGAGGATGATGCAAGAATGAGATTAATGATATTTACCTTTAGTTATGTCCCGGCTATATTCAGGATTATGTGTTAGAGGCCTGATTACAGCCGATAATTGCCAGTCAAGTCAATGGCTTAGTTAGAAAAAATTGTAATATTTTGACAGTGATACCTTGTATGGATACACTCTGCCGCCTGATGCCATCTGAGCTGCCGGAAACGATCGATCCAATGCGCCTTGCGAAGATTGGTAAAGCGCTTTCAGGGAGTTATGATCTGCATCAATTAGCGCGTGTCAATGCGTTATTGGAAGCCGATCCAGGCGGGCAAGTGTCATTCAGGCTGAAATTCTCCAGGGATGATGAAAGTCGTCTATTTTGCGTTGTCGTGGAGCTTGAAGCAATGCTGCCTATGGTTTGTCAACGTTGTTTGCAACCAATGCAGCGCCAGGTAGGTGGAATTGTTAATATGGCTATTGTCAGTAATGAGGCAGAAGCAGAGTCACTACCTGCTCAGTTTGAGCCATATATAGAGTCGGGAGTATCTGTGAAACTACAGGACTTCGTAGAAGATGAATTATTGTTGGTCATGCCTTTGGTCGCGCTACACGGAGAGAAGACGTGCCCGGCAGCAGATAAACCAATAGAAAATAAATCTGGGCGGGAACGAATTGCAAAAGTAAATCCTTTTGCTGAGTTAAAGAATTTAAAATTACGTAAATAGTTAGGAGAGAACCAGC
>SMWN01000004.1 GCA_004356415.1 Gammaproteobacteria bacterium | reverse complement strand
CTCTAATATGTTGTATTAGATGTAAGGCAGGTGAATCATGAGGCAAATGTATTTGTTTATTTTCACGCTCAATGATTAAGGTTTCCATGCCTGCTTTTCGAGAAGGTCCTTTAGCGATCCCAATCAACACAGGTTCATTGAGCTGGAGTTCCTCGAGTACTTTTTGTGCCTTACCGACCTGCCCCTTGCCCCCGTCGATAAAGATAATATCCGGTATTTTACCCTCTTCTTTCTTTACACGTGTGTATCTCCGCATAATGGCCTGTTCCATTGCGGCATAATCATCTCCAGGAGTAATATTGGTAATATTAAACCGACGATAATCCTTCGTTAACGGACCTTCAGCATCAAATACCACACAGGAAGCCACCGTGGCTTCACCGGCAGTGTGACTAATATCAAAACACTCCATGCGTTGAACAGGGTCTTCAAGTTTTAACAGTTGATTCAACTTGTTTGTGCGCTGCTGTCTGTTTTCTTTATTCGCCAGGTGTTGTATCAGAGAAAGTTCTGCATTTTCCGCTGCCATCTTTAACCATTTTGCCCTGTCACCTCTCAAGCGGCATTTAATTTTAACCTGTCGCTTTGCATGGCTTGAGATAACCTCTTCCAGTAGTTTGATGTTTCCGGGTTCATGGCTGAGCAATATTTCTTTGGGCATACCACTTACCGCACGATCTTTCAGATAAAACTGCGCCAAAAATGCTTCCAGTATTGATTCAGGAAGGGTGTTTTCGGTGTGTCTGGGAAGATCAGTTTTAGAAATATCCGTCCTGGGAATATAAACTCGAGGGAAATGGCTTTGGCTCCCCTGATTCAAGCCATTCCGGATGAAGAAAACAAGTACACAAGCAATCCTTTCTTTGTAACAACAGGCGATGACGTCAATATTCCCCTTCTCGGCAGTAATATACTGGTTTTCCTGTAGTTTCCTTAAATTACTGATTTGATCGCGATAGTGGGCGGCGCGTTCATACTCAAGGTCCTTCGATGCTTTCTCCATGGGAATAATCAGGCTATCGATGACTTCCTCGTTTTTACCTTCCAGAAACATGATGGTGTGTTCAATATCCTTTTGATAATCCTTCTGACTGATGAATCCGGTACAGGGCGCTGAGCAGCGTTTAATCTGATATTCAAGACAGGGACGTGTTCGATTTGCGAAAAAGCTGTCTTTGCATTGCCGGGTCATGAAAAGTTTCTTCATTAAATTCAGGGTATTGCGGACGGCTCCCGCACTGGGGTATGGGCCAAAATATCGTCCCTTTTTACTTTTTGCACCGCGATGGAAGCTGAGTCTCGGAAAATCATGCTCAGCAGAAAGATAAATATAAGGATAACTCTTATCATCTTTAAACCAGATGTTATAGCGGGGTTTCAGTGCCTTGATTTGATTATTTTCAAGGATAAGTGCCTCCTTTTCAGTATGAGTCACTGTGACGTCGATGCCCCTGATCTGTGCAACCATGGCACGCGTCTTGGGTGAGGTATCCGCGCGCGTGAAATAACTTGAAACCCGCTTTCTTAAATTCCTGGCCTTGCCAACATAAATAACTTTGCCAGAGTTACCCAGCATTCGGTAAACCCCGGGCTTATTGGTCAGATTTTTAAGAAATGCAGCAGAATCGAATGAAACGGAGCCAAGCTCTGCTGATTCAGCTATATTGTCTTTTCCCTCTTCTTTCATGGACATATATATTTAATATAATCAATTAGTTATATTGACTAATTCTAGTGAATTCTTGAAAATATCAAAGAACATTTCCTCAGTCAATCGACGTGTTTGCGTGTTATACCGACTGCAATGATAGGAATCTATTAACCATTGCTGATTTTGCAAAGCTGCGACATTCCCATGTGCAAAAGGATAGTCCTTTTGTTTGAGATTGCGTGCCTTGAGGATGGCTTTATGTGCTACCAAGCCTAGTGCCATAATCACGGTTCCCGGCAAAAGCGTTCCCAGTTCTGCGCTCAGGAATTGATTACAAATATTTATTTCTTCCCCTGTGGGTTTATTTGCAGGTGGCAAGCACTTGACTGCATTGCTGATTCTGCAATTGATTAATTCCAGGCCATCATTCGCATTGATGCTCGTTTCCTGACTGGAGAAACCAAACTTATAGAGAGCCTTATAGAGCAAAATACCCGCATGATCCCCCGTAAAGGGTCTGCCCGTCGCATTCGCACCATGCATTCCGGGGGCAAGGCCGATAATAAGCAATTTCGGATCATCCACACCAAAAGGTGGCACTGGCCTCGCGTGATAATCCGGGTATTGTTCCTTTACTTCGTCAAGAAAAGTTGCCAGACGGGGACATTGCCGGCAATTCAGGTCGAAATAATTCATGCGATCAGGCAAATTCCAGCATTTCGGATGTTAAAAGTTGCCGAAATCCCGTCTGCACACCCTCCAGAATTTGTTGTGATGCACCGGCTTGCTTGAGATGCGCTAACATCTGAGCAATGCTGCTTGAGCCGTCAACGTGCTGAAATAAGGGGGCAAATCCTTCGGTGAGTTCTGCGGTTTGATGATCAACCGTTGGTTCACAACGGGACATTTTACTGACATGCGCTCGCGTAATGAATAATTTTGGTTCTTCGTTCTCAAGCGCTTTTCGACGAAGTGATGCTGACAGTGGTGTCTTGCTTAGATGCGGCCAAAGTCCTGAATCTTCACAGGGACATAATAAAATTTTTAATTTTACATAGGATTGCGGAATAATTGCTGCACTGATATAAGCAGCCAGTTTGACTGGTTTATCCAACCAGTCTGCGCAGGATTGCCCCACACTTTCTGAAGGCGACTCGCCCTCCAATACCTGACGCTTCAATGTTGCGCTGGTCAAGGCCATTCCCAGTTCTGCTTCCAGTATTGCAGTTATCATGGTTTGCTCTCTTTCTGAATCAAACTTACAAGAAGCCAGTTGCTCTCGAAGTTGTGTGCCGAACACGGTGGCACGTTCGGCTGGATGACAACGCATGGTCTGCAGATTGATTAATTCCTTCAGAAGTTTTATCCCATTATGGAGCGACGAAACCAGACTAAATGTTATAGGAAACTGCCTGCAAATATGAGTCAGTATCAGATAAGTTCGCATCGAGGCATCGAGTTCGATGGCATCCGACCGGATTTCCCTGAAATCATTTATCTCGGATTCATTCAGTTCGTATGCTGCGAGCGCAGCGGTCGAATCTTGACAGAAGTTTTCTCGCAGTGATCGATCAAATAAAAGATCAAATAACGCGCGTTCCTGTTCCTCGAAACTCATGCTGCATCTTCCAAAATGCGGACCAATGACTGACTGGCACTTTTGTTTTTTACTATTTGTCGTATTTTTTTAAGTGTCGTCAAAACGATCTCTTCATTGACACCTTCGCATTCGTAACATACCGCTTTTACATTGGGTAATTCAGGTAACATTGCATCGAACATCTGCCAGGTTTCTTCAAGAATCATGCATTCATGTGCATCGACATAAATCGACTCCTTAGTCAACCTATTGTTTCCTTTTTCCAGGCGACCTCCCGCAATATGAACCTCAACCACGCGATCACAAGGTAGTTCATCCAGTGCATCTCGGACTTTTCTGCCACTGGCCATTTCATACGAGACAAGATGGCCCATATCCAGCAAAATGGCACAATCGGTTGCTCTGGCCAGTTCACCAAAAAAAGTGAACAATGGCATTGTCCCGACAACGAATGTCACGGGAGGTGGTTCAATCGCAACGGGCACGGGGACGGCAGCTTGTACCTCTTTAATGCGTTTAATAGCACGATCCAGCGAAGCCTGATTAAAGATAGGCGGAATAAAATACCCTAATTGAGAAGAATACCCTGCCCCATCCTGCCAGAAACAATAGGCACAGTCCTGAGCAAACCATGAAGAACCGACCATCTCTATGTGTCGCGCCGTTTCCTCAAGCCAAATTGATGAATTGGCGAAAGAACCACAAAAATTAATATATGAGGGATGGAACAGGACAGGTGCACCGGCAGCACGTACACGCTCAATTTCATCAATGACTGCATCGTCATCAACAAGGCCAGCATATTCAATAAAGCTTGGGCCGCCTGCCGTATTTACCAGAGCAACCGGATCGGGTTTGGATGAAAGACTCAGGCTCGCGCCGACCCCCAATGTTGGAAGCTGTTCAATCATGACACTCATGGTTTATCAATTATATGGCGCTATCGATATTACACAAATGATATCGATTTATACGACAAGGCCCATAAGGCGTACATGCAATCTAACGTGAAGATGCTATTCGTTTGATTGCTAATGCTCGTTGGCGGCTTTTGCCTTTTAGACTTTTAATGGGATGTTTCATTGGTGTGACGACTTCTTCGACTGTTTTGAGTTTATCTGTGATAGCCCCCGTGAGTGGTTGCCAGAATGAAATGCCCTGCTCTGTTTTGATCCTGGTTGGTTGCAATAGATAGTTATCGCGTTTTGCATTGTACAGGCACATAGACATTGGTCCCTGTTCGGTCATGATCTTAAATGCACAAGCAGTGATCCTTTCGCTATCCAGTGCACTGGCATCCATAAAATTATGCATAAAAAAAGACATGGTATTCATCTTGCCTTTTGATCGGAGGATTAAACGCTTTCTGGTCCATATCTGATGAAACATCCATTTAATAAACAATGCAGCGACACCAGGTTTTTTCAAGGTATGTGAACAACAGGCAATAAGAGTTTTAAATTTATGGCGCCGATCCGCTCTGATGGTATGAAAGTGCTCCAGTAATATCCCGACCGTTTGAGTATCCTCAAGTAAGTCACGCATTTCATCTCCAATTTGCAGACCAATGGCATATCGATTGCATTCTGAATGACCTGCCTGAATGGCCTTGCCATTGAGTGCGGTTCCTGCACCCGTTTCCAATTGTTTCCATACGGTATCTGGCGTGATTAATAGAGGCCTCTTACCTTCTACACCTCGGCCTGTTTCAGCCTGTAACTGAAAAGATACAAGTCGAATCACATCGGCATGCTTTCGGAAAAACCTCACGAGTTCGGGGATCTCATGAAAGTTACCCCGATGCACAGTGGTGTTAAACATAATGGATAGCCCCAGGCCACGCGCTCTGTCTATATATTTCTCACGTATGGTATTTAAAGCGACTTCACTGTTATAGGCTTTGATGTCCTGCGTGGTGTCCACATGAAATGCGACATCAACCAGGCCAGCATTTGATAATTCAGCGAGTAATTCTCGGCTAGCCTTGATGCCATTGGTCATTAAAGTAGGTCGCATTCCTTGACGACTGATACGTTGAACGATAGCAATCAACTCGTCTCGTTGCCGTAAGGTGGGATCACCTCCCGTGACCTGCACATCTGTCCCCGGACCAAAATGTTGATGAATCAGATCGATTCGACGAAACAATTCTTCTACAGGAATAT
>SMWN01000003.1 GCA_004356415.1 Gammaproteobacteria bacterium | reverse complement strand
TTAGATCGACTTGAGGTAACGGTATGTGTGGAATAATTGGCGCAGTTGCGCAAAGGGACGTAACAGCAATTCTGCTTGAAGGATTAAAACGTCTGGAATATAGAGGCTATGATTCTGCTGGAATCGCTGTGCTGGATAAAAGTGCCAAACTTCAGAGAGTCAGGGTTGCAGGAAAGATTAAAGATCTTGAACAGGCAATAAATAGAACTCAATTATTGGGCCAGACAGGAATTGCCCATACACGCTGGGCAACGCATGGCAAACCAACAATTGAGAATGCCCATCCTCAAATTTGTCGTGATCAGATTGCATTAGTCCATAACGGAATCATCGAAAACCACGAAAAACTCAGAGAACAGCAAAAAGATCTTGGATACGAATTTACATCAGATACTGATAGTGAAGTCGTCGTCAATCAAATTTACCATCACCTCGAAAAAGATGGAGATCTGCTTTCCGCAGTCGTGAAAACAATCGCCATACTTAAAGGCGCCTATGCGCTGGGTGTTATTAATCGTGGTGAACCTGATCGTATTATTGCGACTCGAAGCGGTAGTCCCTTGGTGATTGGAGTTGGCATTGGTGAGCATTTCATTGCGTCAGATGTATTTGCTTTATTACCTGTCACGCGACAATTTATCTTCCTTGAGGAAGGGGACATTGCAGACATCAGACGAGATAGTCTTAGCATTTACGACAAGAACCAGAATAGGGTTCAGCGGCCGGTCAGACTATCCGAATTAGGTTCAGATGTTGCTGATAAGGCAGGTTTTCGCCATTACATGTTGAAAGAAATATTTGAACAGCCAACAGCCATCGCTAATACTCTGGAAGGGAGGTTGGATAAAGGCTTGCTCGTTGAAGATATGTTTGGTCATGCAGCGAGTAATATCTTCAATACAGTAGACGCCATTCAAATAGTTGCTTGTGGAACCAGTTATCATGCCGGTCTGGTTGCAAAATACTGGGTGGAAGATATTGCACGTATCCCATGCCAGGTAGAAGTCGCCAGTGAATTTCGATACAGGGACATCTTCGTTCCGAAAAATACATTGTTTGTGACAATTTCACAATCTGGAGAAACGGCCGATACATTGGCTGCCTTGAAAAAGGCGAAAGAATCTGGTTTCGTAAGTACCTTGACCATATGTAATGTCGCAGAAAGTTCGATGACGCGGGAGTCTGAATTGGTCTTCTTGACAAGGGCCGGTGCAGAAATAGGAGTCGCTTCAACAAAAGCATTTACGACACAATTGGTTTCTCTGCTTTTATTGATTCTGACTATCGCAAGACGACATGGCATGGAATCTAAAATTGAAAAAGAGATTATTTCACAACTTGAAAGTTTGCCCGGAAAAATAAACTCAGTACTTGAACTGAATGATCAAATCAGGGATTTGGCAAATCAGTTTGCCAGTAAAAACCATGCGCTTTATTTAGGAAGAGGGACGATGTTGCCAGTCGCGATGGAAGGTGCACTTAAACTAAAAGAAATATCCTATATTCATGCAGAAGCATATCCTGCAGGTGAATTGAAACATGGTCCTTTGGCACTTGTGGATGATGAAATGCCAGTTATCGCTGTGGCACCCAACAACGCGCTTTTGGAGAAATTGAAATCAAATTTGTACGAAGTCAGAGCCAGGGGCGGAAAACTCTATGTCATTACTGATACAAGTGCGAGGATTGATTCTGATGTTGATATTGAGTTGCTAAAAATATCTCCGGTCAACGAATATATGTCACCCATTGTCTACACAGTGCCCTTACAATTGCTTTCCTATCATGTTGCAGTGCTGAAAGGGGCAGATGTCGATCAGCCCAGGAACCTGGCTAAATCTGTTACAGTGGAGTAACAATAGTTTTCGATTTCTACATGTTTAGTATTGCGAGCGGTGTGAATTAAATGAACAAGCAATATCGTCTATTGGTCATTGATGATGAACAGGATATTCTTTCCTTACTTGAAACCCTGTTAAAAAAGGAAGGATATGACGTGGAAACAGCAACGTCAGGTGAAGAAGCACTCGCTAAAATGGAGGTCAATATCCCGGACCTGGTGATTACCAGATTTATTTCTGGGTGGCATGAATGGGATGCAGCTCATGGAGAGTATACATAGTAAAACACCTTTGCTTCCGGTCATCATATTAAGTGGGCAAGCTCAAATCAGGGATGCAGTTAAAGCCACACACATGGGTAGTGCAGCTTTTCTTACCAAGCCCATTGAGAAAGATAAACTCTCTGGGCAAGTCAGACACACATTAAATGTATCTGCCGATGGCAGAAAAAATAGTGGGTTTGCAGAAGGCATCATCTATAGAAGCAATATCATGGCGGAGTTGGTTGATCTGTCTATGGCTGTTGCGGCAACCAGTGTGACTGTGTTTATCAGTGGCGAGACAGGTACGGGCAAAGAAATATTTGCCAAGGCTATTCATGAAGGCAGTGAGCGTAGTGAAGCCCCGTTTATTGGCGTCAATTGCGGGGCCATTCCTGAACAGTTACTGGAATCAGAATTGTTTGGACATGAAAAAGGGGCTTTTACGGGTGCTGCAACAAGACACGAAGGGCTATTTCAAGCAGCTAACGGAGGCACATTATTTCTGGATGAAATTGGTGATATGCCATTATCCTTGCAAGTGAAGTTATTAAGAGTGTTACAGGATATGGAAGTACGTCCTGTCGGTTCAACAAAAACTTATCCTATCGATGTACGTATTATTTCAGCATCACACAGAGATTTGGATGAGATGGTCAATTCGGGTGAGTTTAGAGCAGACCTTTACTAACGGTTGAAGGTTGTTCCATTGGCAATGCCAAAACTCTCAGAACGACGCGAGGATATTCCATTATTGGCTGATCACTTTTTAGAGCAACATGCTCAGGCAAATAATAAAAAGAAGAAACACCTGTCACCTGAATCTCTGGATTATTTAATGGCAGCCGAGTGGCCCGGTAACATCAGATAATTAAATAATGTCATTGAATTGTGTGCAACCTTGGGTAAGACAAAGACAATCGCTTTAAGCCTGATTAAAATGGGATGTCAGGACAGGTCAAAGCAGATGAAAACCATGAAAGAGGCTAAAATGGAGTTTGAAAAAAATTATTTGATTGGTATATTGAATATGTCTAGTGGTCATGTCACGAACGCTGCAAAAATTGCAGGAAGGAATCGCACCGAGTTCTATAAATTATTAAAATTGAATAATATTGAACCGGACAAATTTTGCAGCAAGAGTAAAACATAAAAATTCATATCGACACGTTAAGGGTATTATGAAATGAGTGAAGAAAAAATAGTCGTTCATATAGATATTGATCTTGAAGATCTTATCCCCGGATTCCTGGATAATCGTCAGAAAGATATACGAAATCTTGAGAGTGCGTTACAAGAAAATGATTTTGAGACATTAAGGTCAATTGGTCACAACTTGAAAGGTGTGGGTGGCGGTTATGGTTTCTCTGGTATAACCGAAATGGGTGCGGAAATTGAGAAGGGCGCCAAGGCAAGTGACCCGGAGAGCGTCAGCGACAATGTCAAAAAATTGTCGCATTACCTATCTAGTGTGGAAATTATATACGATGAAGTATAGGTTTAAACAATGCCTAATAACCTGAACAAGCAGACATCAAGATGGTTGATCTATGCTGTCGCTTTACTTTCGGGTCTTACACTGGGACTCACACTGGTTTTTATCGCATGGAATAGCGCGTTAGAAGAGAACAAAAGAAGTTTTACCTTTGAGTCTTCCAAGATAAGAGAATCTGTTGCACATAATGTCCAGGTAAGTAATGATATAATTAACAGCTTTGCAACGTTCATTGATGCAAATAAGATACTCGATGATCAAGTATTTCAACCGATGGCGAAAGGGATACTCGATCAACAACCTTTTATAGAAGGTATCCTTTATTACACCTTAATTAAGATCGCAGACCAGTCAACCTACAATTTCTCTCTAGAGAGTAAATATTACAGATTTCGTGATCCACAAAAAGCTATTTCAGGTCACGAGATAAGAGATATTGAGAATTATGAGACTATTCTGAAATCATTATATTTAAACGAAGGGACAGAGCCTGTTGTCTCTGTTGTGAATCTGGAGTCGGGAAAATATTACGTCTTGTTCAAAGCAATGCTCAACGAAGGCTATTCCGCAGCAATTGATGGAAAACCGGAAGATTCAATTCGAGGAATTCTTTCTTTATTGATAAGCCCGGAGAAATTAATCGGGCACTCCGGAATTCCTTATACATTGATGGTCGATTTGTATAGTGAATCATCCAGTCTGAGTGGTAGAAAATTAATTTATAGTATTTCACCGGCCAAGACTCGAAGTGGTTTTTTGGTGTCCAGTTTTAGTCATGATGCTTCAATCCAACTTCCGACTTATTTTGTTAAATTATCCATATCGAAAAATGTCTATTGGCATGATGTTAATCAGGATCTGATATATATCGCTCTACTTATTGGATTGGGTATAACGCTTTTGTTAATGTCACTGGTCAGGGCAAAAGATCTTCGTGAAAAAGAATTGAGTGACAGAAATATCGTGATTGAGTCAAGAGTAGAACTCCAAACAAGAGAATTGGCCTGGGCCAAGGATAAAGCGCTGGATGCCGCCAGGGCGAAATCAGATTTCCTGGCGAGCATGAGTCACGAAATACGCACACCACTTACAGCAATTATCGGAATGGCCGAATTACTTTCTGATACAAAACTGAATGATGATCAGAAAAAATATGTCAAGGTCTTCAGGAAAGCAGGTGACACACTGCTGAGTCTGGTTAACGATATTTTGGATCTTTCAAAAATCGAAGCAGAACAATTGGTATTGGAAAATATTCCATTTGATTTACTTGATGTACTTGAAGAGTCGGTTGAAATATATGCAATCAAGGCAGCGGAACGTGATGTTGAGTTAATCAGCAGAATTGATCCAAAGTTGGACACGAAACGGATGGGTGATCCGGCACGACTTAGACAAATTATTCTCAATCTGATTAGTAATGCAATTAAGTTTACAGAGAAAGGCCATATTGTTGTTTGGGCGCATGATTCTGACTCAGATGAACTATTGATCTCGGTCAGTGATACAGGTGTTGGTATCCCGAAAGAGAAGCAAGAAGCAATATTTGCAAGCTTCACCCAGGCTGACTCTTCAACAACACGTAAATATGGTGGCACGGGCCTGGGTCTGACGATATCCAAGCAACTGGTCGGGATGATGGGGGGACGTATCTGGGTTGAAAGTGAAGAAGGAGAAGGAAGTACATTTTCGTTTACTGTAAATTTACCGGGTAACTTATCAGCAAAAAGAGGTGATCTCCAACAAGTAGAATTACTAACGGATAAGACCGTGCTTGTGCTCGATGGAAATCAGCATAATAGAGGCAAGATCTGTAATATACTCCGGGCATTTGGTGCCGAATGTGTTGAATCTGAAGAATTATTATCATGGGATCAATTATCTAATAGCAGTGGCGGTAAACCGAAATATCAGTACATATTTCTGGAAGATAAAACCTTACGAAAATCTAGTGCTGCGGAAATCGAAGCATTCAGGCAATCAAGTCAATCAGATTCTAGTCTGAAGATTATCGCAATGCTCGGTCCGGTTTCTCTACATCAGAAAATAAGCAAGGTAAATGAATTAAAACTTGATGGTTATTTAACCAAACCAATCAAACAGTCCGAATTGCTGCGTGTTTTTTCAAGTAAGGATGAGCAAGTAGGGGAACGTGTCACAAGTGATGAACAGCCTGAATCTGAAGTAAGTGAAACGCCTGTAGAAAAGAAGCGGATATTGCTGGTTGAAGACAATGAAGATAATCGCCTGTTAGTCAAAACTTACCTGAAAAAATTGCCATACATTATCGATGAAGCAGAGAATGGTAAGATTGCGGTAGATCTGTATCGTCAGAATACCTACAACTTGATTCTAATGGATGTTCAGATGCCGGTCATGGATGGACATGAAGCAACCAGAGTAATGCGTGTATTAGAAGCTGAAAGTGGCCGTCCGACGACACCGATAATCGCTCTAACAGCTCACGCCATTAAAGAAGAGATCGACAAGTGTTTGGCCGCAGGCTGCGATACGCATGTTGGCAAGCCAATCAAGAAATCTACCCTGTTGAGTGTGATTGAGGATTTTGTGACTTAAGGGTTGCCGATACTTATTGAAGTGCTCTAATTAATCCTCGATTGAATCCTTACTTGGGCCTTTATTGAATTAAGGATGATAGCTTTTTGAAATGTTTGTGTTTTGCATCACGTAACCATTCAAACAATATAGACTCCGCATTACAGATAACCACGTTTGCCCGACTCATGCGCATTAGAGAGGCTTCATAATTTTCCCTGTGCCTGGAACAAATACCGTCAGCAGCAACAAAGACCTGGTAGCCTTTCGCAATTAACTGGATAGCCGTTTGTAATACACATACATGCGCTTCAATGCCAACAAGAATGACCTGTTTGCGTCCCGTTTCCTTCAGTTGTTGCAAAAATTTTTCAGCATCAGTACATGAGAAAGAAGTTTTTTCAAATTTTAAGGCATTATCAGGGAGTAATTCAACAATCTCTGGCTCTGTTGGGCCCAGCCCTTTGGGATACTGTTCTGTTGCCAGTACCGGTATTGATAACGTATTTGCACTCTGAAGCAGGATATTAATGTTTCGCTTGAGTCTGGCCAAGACCTTAACCGGAATTGCTGCAGTGAGACGCGTTTGAATATCAATCACCACAAGACAACTGTTATTAGCATTGCAAAGATGGGCATCAATATTGAAATCAGACATGTATTATTTTCTTTTCCAGAGATTTAGATTATGATCTCTGAATTACGAGATAGTGATTAATTGCACCAGTTCAATCTCTAATTCAACCAGGCACTGATTTGCCTGAGATCGTCCGGACTCAGCGTACCGGCGGCCTGTTTCAAACGCAAACTATCCAGTAAATAATCATATTTGGCACGTGCATACTGTCGCTTTGCATTGAGAGTGGTACGTTCAGATGCAACAACATCAACGGCAGTTCGTGTGCCAACTTCAAAACCGGTTTCTGTCGCTTTAAGTGCGGTCTCACTCGAAATAAGCGCTTGTTTGAGTGCAGCAACACGACTTATCCCGGAAATGACGCCCAGATATGCCTGGCGGGTTTCTCTTTGTGCAGCACGAAAAGCTTGCTCAAGTCTCTGACGAGACTGATCATAAAGATATCTGGCTTCTTTTGATTTGGAACTGATTAGTCCACCCTGGTAAATGGGTACATTTAATTCCAGACCAACAGCTGTTGATCTGATTTTAGTGTCACCAAAACGACCGCCTGAGACATTGTATCCATGATTTGCAACCAGATCGAGGGTGGGTAAATGGCCGGCATTCTGTATATTGATTTCCTGACGCGAATTTTCCAGGTCGTGTTTTGCGGCGATAATATTCATATTCTGTGATTCTGCTGTTTTTGACCATTGTTCGATATCGTTTGGTTCCGGGCTGACAAGTGGCATTGAATCACCTAGGCTCGCCAGTTCAATAATATATTCACCCGTGATTTCACGCAGATTTTCTTTGGCATTATCAAGTAAATTTCCAGCCTGGATGTCATCTGCAGTTGCCCTGTCAAAACCTGCTTGTGCCTCATGGACATCTGTGATTGCTGTCAGCCCGACTTCAAATCGTTGATTTGCTTGTTCAAGCTGCCGGCCCAATGATTTTGTTTCAGCCTTTGTAAACTCAATATTATCCATGGCAGCCAGAACTGTAAAATAAGCTACTGCGACGCGAATGATTAATTCCTGTTGTACGGAAAGTTGCTCAGCTTCGGCCTGTTGGATGAGGCTATCTGTCTGCTTTAATGAGAGATAGCGATCCCACCTGAATATGGGTTGAGCGAGACTCAGGGTGTAACCATGGCTATTAAAATTTGTATCCCCTGATGCACCAAAACCAGCACTGCTAATCGTTTGATCATTATCAAATGTGTTGGCACTGATATTGGCAGAAGGCAATAAAAGTGCCCGCGCCTGTGGTTTCGATTCCCGGGTTGCCAGATAAGAAAAAACAGCCTGTCTGTATATCGGGTCACTTGTCTCTGCAAGTGTATATACCTCAAGCAAATCCATCGCCGTAACGTTGAAACTGAGGGATATCAATACAAAACCATGTTTAAAAAATTGGTAACGCTTGCTCAAAACCATTCCTTTACCGGGTATTGTTATTTTATGGGTCTATTGGAGTACAACTCTTGAAAATAGTTTAATCTAATATCTTTCCTAGAACTTAAATGTTTCTACCTGAGTTGCACCTTCCAATTCTGGCAGATCTGTTTCAAATAATATTTCGTTGTACCACTCATTTTCTGAAACACGCTTTATCAGCCTTGCCTCCATGGCGGGTGATTGACCAGTAATAGCAAACATGCGACCACCGATCTTCAACTGTTGCTGTAAGTGGTCTTCCAGGATAGGGACGGAACCTGTTAGCACAATCACATCGTAGGGTGAAGATTGTTGCCAACCATGAATCGCGTTTCCACATTCAAGTGTGACATTTTGGATATCATGTTGTTGAAGTTTTAGTTTGGCCTGTTCTGTAAAATCAGGGTGGATATCTATGCTATGTACATGGTGGCCTGACTTTGCCAGCAAAGCTGTCATATAGGCACAACCAGTACCGATTTCAAGAATTTCATCATCCAGTTTTATCTCAAGCGCCTGTAGTAAACGTGCTTCAACTTTGGGCGTCATGGTCACCTGGTCATGAGCGAGCGGTATCCGTACATCAGCGAGCGCAAGACGCCTGTATTCATCGGGCACGAAATCTTCACGATGAATATTGGATATAAGATCCAGGACTACCTGATTCGGGACGTTCCACGGTTTAATTTGTTGCTCAATCATATTTGAGCGGGCTTGTTCAAAATTCATCAAAATATTCTCAAAAAAGTACGTTTCAAATGGCCCATCAGAGGGTATTATATAGCCAAAGCATGAGTAGTGTAGCTAGGGGTGCCAGGCAATGGCTGAGATTCACCCTCGAACCTGATCCGGCTAGTACCGGCGTAGGAAAGCAGACATAATTTGCTCTAGCGTCAAGTGCTCATCATCATTAATAAAGAGGCAGTGTATCATGAGCGCAACCCCTAAATCCTTCCTTAACAAGAACGCCAAAGTAGACGAACAAGCGATTGAGTCGTTCCCAAATTCACAAAAAATCTATATCCAGGGAAGTCGAGATGATATTCAAGTTCCCATGCGAGAAATCAGTCAATCACCCACGCTGGTTGGAACAGAGAAGCAAGAAAATCCATCAATTGCTGTGTATGACACATCGGGGCCTTATACCGATCCAATTGTAGATATAGATATCCGCAAGGGTCTGGATCATCTCCGCAAGGCGTGGATCGATGAACGGGGCGATACTGAAGCGCTGGAACAGTTTACCTCTGAGTATGGTTGTGCCCGTATGCGATCTCAAGAACTTGAGCAGATCCGCTACGAACATACACCATTACCCAGGCGCGCCAAATCGGGTAGCAATGTTTCGCATATGCATTATGCCAGGCAGGGAATCATTACACCTGAAATGGAATACATTGCGATTCGGGAAAATCAGAAACTGGAATCCTATCAAGAACAAGATTTACTGCATCGACACCCGGGCATGGGCTTTGGTGCAGAAATACCAGATGTGATTACGCCTGAGTTTGTTCGTGATGAAGTGGCCAGAGGCCGAGCAATCATTCCAGCCAACATCAATCATCCTGAAATCGAACCAATGATCATCGGCCGAAATTTTCTGGTAAAGATTAATGCAAACATCGGGAATTCTGCGGTCACTTCGTCCATTGAAGAGGAAGTCGAAAAAATGACCTGGGCCATCCGTTGGGGTGCCGATACGGTCATGGATCTGTCAACCGGTAAGAATATACATGAAACCAGGGAATGGATTATTCGGAATTCTCCCGTGCCCATTGGTACCGTCCCCATTTATCAGGCGTTGGAAAAAGTCAACGGTAAAGCCGAAGACCTGACCTGGGAGTTATTCAGGGACACTTTGATAGAGCAGGCCGAGCAGGGTGTTGATTATTTCACTATTCACGCAGGTGTACGCTTATCTTATATCCCGCTCACAGCCAGGCGTACGACAGGGATTGTCTCACGCGGTGGTTCTATTATGGCTAAATGGTGTCTTTCCCATCATCAGGAAAGCTTTTTATATACCCATTTCGAAGATATCTGCGAAATCATGAAGGTTTATGATGTTTCATTCTCACTAGGTGATGGTTTACGTCCTGGTTCAATTGCAGATGCAAATGATGAAGCGCAATTTGCAGAACTTGAAACATTAGGCGAGTTGACACGTATTGCATGGGAACATGATGTGCAAGTCATGATAGAGGGTCCAGGTCATGTCCCAATGCACATGATCAAGGTAAACATGGAAAAGGAACTTAAAGATTGCCAGGAAGCGCCATTTTACACATTGGGCCCATTAACGACGGATATCGCCCCCGGTTACGATCATATTACCTCGGCGATAGGGGCAGCGATGATTGGTTGGTTCGGTACAGCCATGCTGTGTTACGTCACACCCAAGGAGCACCTCGGTTTGCCGGATAAAGATGATGTTAAAGAAGGGATTATCACCTACAAAATCGCTGCGCATGCTGCTGATCTTGGAAAAGGTCATCCCACCGCACAAATCAGGGACAATGCATTGTCAAAAGCGCGGTTTGAGTTTCGTTGGGAAGACCAATTTAATCTCAGTCTGGATCCGGACAGGTCAAGGGAATTTCACGATCAAACCCTACCAAAAGAAGGTCACAAGCTTGCACACTTTTGTTCTATGTGCGGTCCTAATTTTTGCTCCATGAAAATCACGCAGGATGTGAGGGATTATGCGAAAAACCAGGGCATTGATGATGTTCAAAAAGCGCTGGAAGATGGCATGCGTGAAAAGGCCGAAGAATTCAGAGAAAAAGGTGGAGAATTGTATAGCAAGGTTGGTTAGCCAAAATTAATTTTCTGGGTTAGTTTTCGGGGCCAGTTTTCTGAAGTGATTAGCCATCAGTCTCATGATGTCTAAATACAAAGACCTGCTGGATCAATCCCCCAATCCAGGACTCGCAGAATTGAGACTGGAACGGCTGCTTCAGGAAGATAGTGTTCGTCAATACCAACAAGAAAATCCGATCGAATTGCTGCGGGTTTTTATACACATTATTGCCGTATCAAATTTTCTTTTTCATTATCTTTGTCGGCAGCCCGAAGTAATAAATCTGATTGGATCGGAACAAAGCGAACTGTCCAATATTGATAAAGTGACCAATGTAGAAGGTTTGAGGTCATTGAAATATCGTGAACTCCTGAGAATTACCTCTCTGGATATCGGCAATAAGACTTCCTACGAGCACATATTATTGGCACTGAGTGATTTGGCCGATAAAATACTCATCAAGCTACTCACACTGGTTGAAGAAGACGGAGATATCAAGTGGGCAGGTAAAGAAGTACCGCTTTCCTTAATTGCGATGGGTAAATTAGGCGCGCAGGAATTGAATTATAGTTCTGATGTTGATCTGATTTGTGTGTGTGCCAACAATGAAGATATTTCCGGAGATGTAAATGAATATCATTCGGCTGTCATACAACGGATCCGCCAATTTGCCCGGAATCTTGAAGAAATCACATCCGCTGGATTTCTCTATCGTGTTGATCTGAACCTGCGACCCTGGGGAAGAAGTGCGCCACTGGTCATGTCGATAGATGACACAGAGCATTACTATGAAGCAAGTACGGAGGCCTGGGAGCGATTTGCATGGTTACGCGCCAGGTTTGTTGCTGGTTCAGAGTTATTAGGTGTAGACATGCTTGAGCGCTTACATCCGTTCAAATATCGACAGACGCTAGGTCCGGATGATCTGGAGAGGTTTATTGACATCAAGGATAAGATGGCAGCTGTCAGACGAAAAGAAGGATGCTGGAACGTCAAGATGGGCGAAGGCGGTATCCGTGACATCGAGTTTTTTATTCAGGTATTACAAATAGTCAATGCGAGACATCATCCTGGCCTACAACAAACGAACACCCTTAAAATACTGACTTGTATGGTAGAGATAGGGTTGGTAGATAACGGTGAAGCAGAGAATATTCGTGAGAGTTATTTGTTTTTAAGGCGACTGGAAAATCGCTTGCAAATGATTGATGAATTACAGGTGCATGATCTTCCTGATGAAAAAGAGGAAAGACTTATCATTGTCCGATCACTGGGGTTTGCAGGCGATAGTATTGGTGTAACGCTGGAAAAATTTGATCAATATTTAAGCCGACAACGTAATGTCGCCAGAGAATGTTTCGATAAAATCCTTTTAAAAAGGACAGGAAATATAATGTTGTCTACAGGTGCCATACAGAAGGCCCTGGAAATGGCCATGGCAACTGCGTGGCATGAGGATGTTGCACGTTCAAGTATGGACCGATGGTTGGCCTTGTGTGACAAGAATCATTGGCATCAATGCCCTGAGAATCTGGATTTACTTGCAACGCTTTTCGGTGCGAGTTGGTACTTCACACGATTCGTATTTCTTCGAGGACGTAAAATCGTAAGCATTTTTGATGATGCCCCCCCACTGGATTTTACGTCAGCATCGTTGATCGATGATTTTCTACAAGCGTTGGCAGGGGATGACCAGGAAACACAATTTGAAGCGCTCAAAATAGCTAAGAATGAAACCATGTTGGCCATTCTGTTAGCACAACTTTCGAAAACGTATAAGCAAGAGGAAATCGAAAGTGCACTTACCGCTCTTGCGGAGGCCACATTGTTTTGTGTAATTCAGATACTGGTAGGTGATGATGTTGAGGTAAAGGACAATATTGCCATTCTTGCTATGGGCAGGATGGCGGGCTATGAAATGAATTTTGGTTCAGATCTGGATCTTATATTCCTTTATTCTGGAGGTTCCCAGGAATTAGGTTTCAAGATTTCATCCTTTGTCCGCAAATTAATGCGAAATATCGGCCTATTATCACCAGCGGGATTATTGTACGAAGTAGATATGCGCTTGCGACCACATGGTAATTCAGGTGTGTTGGTCACTGGAGAACAATCTTTTATAGATTATCACAAAGGCGAACGTGAAGTCTGGGAACGTCAGATGATGACGCGCTGCCGTGTTGTCTTTGACAGTGGGAATTTCGCAAGTTCAGCACTGGCCAAAGTTACATCGTCTGTTTATCAGGAATTTGATGATAACCATCTCAGATCAGAAATTGCAAATATGCGGAAACTGGTGGTGGCTGAATTGGGGAGTCGAAGAGGAAAATATGATTTAAAAAGGGGAGAAGGCGGGATTATGGACATAGATTTCCTGACGCATTACTTACAGTTACTACATGGCTATGAAGATAAATCACTGCGTACAACAAGTACCCGTCAGGCATTGAGAAAATTAACTGAAGCAGGAAGAATAAATAAAGAAAACAGTGACTGCCTGTTAGATGCCTATGATTATTTGAAAACGATTGAAAGTCATCTGCGGGTATTTGATATGAAATCAATCAGTACCTTTTCAAAAGAGTCGGATAAAATTGCTGGTCTTGTACGTTCAATGAATTATCTGGATAACAATACCCGGGATGCAGCAAAAGCATTTTTGGATGATTACAGAAATACAGCGCAAAGTGTAAGACAGATTTTCAAGGATATTTTCTGTCTCGTTTAGGCTTATTCTTCAGAGATATTCTGATACGAAACAACCTTGTTTCGACCTTGTTTCTTCGCCAGATACATGGCTTTGTCCGCACACTCGATCAATGTTTCCGGGGAAGCATCTTTGTCTGGAGCTTTAGTACAGACACCAAAACTGGCAGTGATGATATTTGCGACCGACGAGGTACTATGTGGCAGTGCAAGGTCTACGATTGCCATGCGTATTTGTTCGGCAATTTCTTTAGCTTGTTTAGGTCCTGTGTCAGGCAGTATAATAGTGAATTCTTCTCCTCCAAATCTGGCGGCCATATCGCCGGCACGTCTGGCAGAGTCTTCAATTAAATGTGCGATTCGTATCAGACACTCGTCACCTTCCAGATGACCATGTGTGTCATTATATTCCTTGAACTTGTCTATATCACACATGATGAGAGATAAAGGGTTTAATAGCCGAGATGCACGGTACCATTCATCATAAAGTGCTTCATCGAAACGGCGACGATTATTAATACCTGTCAAACTGTCATGAGTAGATATTATTTTTAGTTCTTTAGAGATATTTTCTGCAATCTTCTTTTCATACAGTAATCTTGCTTCTGTCTGTATTCTGCTCTTTATATCCTCTTCAAGTTTTTTATTGGTTCCTATGACCTGTCGTTTTTCAGTTTCAAGTGCGGTAAGTAATTCCTGATTCTCCAATTGAAGGTACAGTGAATGTGTCGTTATTTTGTTCAGTCTCCAGGAGATAATAATCATGGTGATCAGGAACAAAAAATTAAAATAACCTAAAGCGTTAACTGTTGGATACTCCTGTGCTACAAGAAATATTCCAATCGGAGTTAACACAGGTATCGTAAACATTACATAGGAAAGGAACGAAAATGAATAAACAACTGCGGCACCTGCACACAGGCCAGCTGCGCATACCGCGACCAGGGTCAGGTAAGTAAAATCAGCGGATTTTGCCAGAAGCAGGATAAAACCACCCCAAATGATGCCAGAAATGATGACACCAAAGATATGCCATGAAAACCAGTATTCCAGATTGGATGATGCATTCTCCGAGTGTACAAAAATATGTGCAGAGTAGAGTCTCATTCCCGTAACCAATAAGAATATTGAAAGCCATGCTATCATTGAAGTAATAGTTAATTGTTCTCTGAAGACATAGGCCATTGACACGGCAAGGACTGGCGGGAACAGTAAACTGGTATGTGACTCTTGAAAGAGTATTTCCAGTCTTCTTGCTTTTATTTTTTTCTGTATAGTATTTGTCATTACTGTGTTTTGACTTTTATTCTTAATCTAATTCATAGGCTGCAATCGACAGGCCAATTTTGGCAATCATCCAATTTTATACGCAGTTTGTGACATAGTTGACATATTTTTAGTTTAAAATGTTTTGTATATCAAATATTTAATAAGTTTTCTACATGTACCCAATCAATATTCAATTACAGTTTAGTTTGATGGGTCATGGGATACGTCATTAATGTCTCAAAAAAGAGACATAATGTACGCAAAAATCGTCTAATAGATTGATCTGTTTGTGAAAAATATAACTAGGATTTTATGTGGCTTATCGAAAAACAAGTGATTGTAGCCATGAAAAATGCAGGGACAAGTTCATAGAGTTCGAAGATGCCAGCCTCTAGTTGATGCCAGACAATCACGGTTATTGCACCTGTGATAATGCCGCCAACTGCAGCTCTGAGCGTTAATTTCTTCCAGAATAGCGAGAATAGCAATACAGGGCCAAATGCAGCACCAAATCCTGCCCATGCATAGGCAACCATGCCCAGGACAGTTCCCTCCTGGTGCAATGCCATGAAACATGCCAGCAGGGCAATACAAACCACCATGATGCGTCCAATCATGATCAAATTGGCTTGAGATGCCTCTCTTTTAAAGAGGGTTTGGTATAAGTCTTCAGTGAAAGCCGTAGAGGCAACCAGTAATTGTGAGTCTGCAGTACTCATGATGGCAGCGAGGATTGCTGCCAGGCAAAATCCTGCAGGAATCGGATGAAATAGTAACTGAACAAGTTCAATAAATACTTTTTCACTGTCTGTACCTATAAGGTTTATTTCTGCAAGCGCAATACCGGAGAAGCCAATGAGCAATGCGCATATCAGACTGACTGAGGTCCAGACAAGTGCAATATTCCGAGCACCCGGAATCATAGTTTGAGAACGAATCGCCATAAATCTCGCCAATATATGGGGTTGGCCAAAATAACCCAGTCCCCAGCCTGATAAAGAAATGATTCCAATCATGGTTAGCTTATTATTGTCTGATGTAAAAAATAAATCAGTGAGCGCAATATTTTGACTTGTCATGGCAGCCTGTGTTGCTTGCCACCCTCCTGAAAGCTCCAGTGCATAGACGGCTGTGATTACAAGTGCTAAAGACATCAATAAGCCTTGGAACAAATCAGTCCATGAAACAGCCAGAAATCCACCCATCGTTGTATAGATCAATATAGCAACTGTGCCTGCAATCACGGCCTGTTCGTATGGCAGATTAAATACAGATTCAAATAATTTACCACCTGCAACCAGTCCAGAACTAGTATAAAAAATAAAGAAAAATAAAATGAAACACGCTGCAATGGTTCTGATTGTGTGTGTGTTATCCTGAAATCTATTTTCAAGATATTCCGGTATGGTAAGGGCGTTCCCCAGTCGTTCACTTTGTAGTCGTAAACGTGGTGCAATAAGAAACCAGTTTAATGTCGTACCCAGAAATAAACCAACAGCAATCCATATAGCTTCAAATCCTGCGAGATAGGCATAACCTGGCAAACCAAGCAGCAGCCAGCCACTCATATCTGAGGCCCCTGCACTTATTGCGGTGCTCCAGTGTCCTAATTTCCTGCCGCCAAGTATATAGTCTGATAAATCATTTGTTTTTGTCCATGCAAAGATTCCTATTCCCAGCATAAGCAGCAGATAGATGGAGAAAGTGAACAATAAATAATTTTGTTCAGATAGCATTATGGCAAGGGAAAAACTTTTCTTCAGGGATGTAGTTCAGAATCTCTTCACGACAAAAATTTAACATCTCAGACTGTATTTGCGCCTTATAGCTGAACATGCCGTTTGCTTCTTCCAGCGGTGAGGCAAACAGTCGTTCATCTGGATACATTTTTTGTAATGATTTGAAATATCCTTTTGGCAGTCGGAAGCTGCCCAGAGTGACTGAATGCAACAATTCTGGGTTACATATCTGCAATGTGTCGGCGAATAATTTTCGATACTGAGATTGATACTCACTTGAATAGATTAAAGGATCGAAACGCAAGCCAATGCGCCAGCCTTTTTCCTGTAGTTTTATGATTGATATAATCCTTCGATCGACGGAGGGAGTTTTATGCTCAAGTACAGCAGCAATTTCAGCAGGTGTAAAACTCCAGGCGAGTACACAGTTTTCAAATGGCTCAGTGTTCAGGAGTGTACGAATCTGTGTGCTTTTGGTCCTGATCTCAAGCAAGGCTTTGCGGTATTTTCTGAAAACGGGTAAAAAATATTCGAGAAACTTTGTGACCGGTTCCAGGGCCAGACTGTCGCAATCGTAACCCGAAAAGAAATGTATTTCTTTATCTGTTTTTTGTATCTTATTTTTAATCTCGTTAGCAAAATCTTCGTAATTCACAAACAGTACATAATGCGCAGAACGATACATCCCCTGCAAAAAGCAATAGCGACAGTCATACAGGCAATTCATCATATGTGAAAAATAATAATTCTCTTTTGCTCCGATGCTATAGGCCTCAGGTGCAGGAAGTACAAAACCTTTATGTTTTTTTGCCAGAATGAGTGCGGGTTGTTTTTTTTGTAATCTGAAGCTTTGTGCCTTACGGTTAAAAATTTCACCATAACGCTCGCAGTAGATTTGTGTAGTGTCAGGGAAACGCGCCAGTATCTCTCGTGTCCTGGGATGATTTGCAACCTGTTTTTCGATATATATGGTTTTGATCATCTGTCGTTGTCAACATTGCTCAGTAGTAGACTGGAAGCGTATCGAGTTTGTTCGTGATTTGATTGATGACGTCCTTGCCTTGTAAGGAACCATCAAGAACTTTCATCGGATTTTCATCTGGATATAAAACATGCCAACGGTTCAGGCATGATTTCAATCTATTTCGTTCTATATGTGTGAACCGCCATTGTTCAATGATTTGATCATAATAATCCGGAGACTCATTTGGACTATCCATATCTTTAGCCAGTTGACGGAGGGAGGCAATCAATTGATCAATAATTTCCAGTTTGTCCTTAAGCAAATCTGCAACGAAAGGTGTTGATATTTTATCAGCCGGATGTTGCTGATTGTCTGAAATGATTTTCACCACGTGTATCAGTTCACTGGTCGCGAAACGACAGGCTGTTGCATAGAAACCCGCCGCTTCCATCTCAAAGACGGCGTCAGAAAATATAGTGTCTGAGTAATTCGATGCTGGGCGATCACAGCTTAATACTTCCATAGATTGGCAAGGGGGTGAATATAGTATTTGTGGATACCATGACTGTTGGCTGGATTGCTCTATGATTTTATGTGCGATTATAACTTCGCCAATTTCCAGATCTTTGTGACCAGCGATGCCAACATTCAGCCAAATATCCTGTTTACTGGTTTGCAGGAAGGCATGCGTGAAAGCGGTTGCAGCAGCAGCGTTGATCTTGCCAACACCAGAAATTGTCAGAGATATCTGTTTATCCTGACTCACATACAAAGGAAAGGATGTTGAATCAGAGCAATTTTTTAATCGGAAATGCGCTATCAATGATTTTGCTTCGCATTTAAGTGCACAGATGAGATGGATCATGTTGAGTCAGTCAGGATGATAAGCTCAGGGTTGTTTGCTGTATGTATCCAGCGAGTGACGGATAAAATCCTGCCACACAGAATCTGGTTGCCAGACGGCATCAATGTGCCGATGGGCATCAGCAACTGGGATCTGGCACTTTATTGTGTGATAGAGAAACATAAAGGCTGAAACGCGCCAGTTCATGGCGCAGTGGACAAATATTTTTTTATTCTCATGTTTTTCCATGTGCTTGAAAAAAAGTTTTAGGTCTTCAAGACTAGGTGAGCTGAAATCAACCGGGATATGCACATATTCCATGTTAAGTTCATTGATTATTTTACCTTCGTCCTCGATTGCGTTTGGTGAATTGCTTAAGGCCAGGTTGAATATAACTTCAAAACCTTCAGCGTGAATTTCCTTGAATTGTTCAGTTTTTGGTTGACCTGAGGTGGCGATATTTTCATCTATCCGATAAAAATTAGTGATTTGTTTCAATTTTTTATTCATCGGGGATTTACTCATCAATACTCCATCTATCAGCTTGTTATTGCTTCCCAGCTATATTTCTCCAGCAACTGCTTAAAATCATTAACATGCTCTGTATTATCGTGTTTCTCTGCCCCAGCCAGATATATATTAATTTTGCTTCTCATCATTTTAATGGCAGCATCATGATCAATGTCATTCAGTTTGTCTGATGAGATTATTTTATTCAGTGTTTGAATTCTGAATCTATCCATTCCCCAGTATTGTCGAGATAGTTGGTCATCGTGGCCACCGTATTTGGTGACCAAGGCTTCCTCAATATATAACACTGGGTAACGTGAACAGAGTCGTAGCCAGAGATCATAATCCTCACAGGCTGGCAAGGTTTCATCAAACAAACCGATCTCGTCAAACAGCAAACGATGAATCATGACAGCAGAAGGGGAGATGACACACAATGGTAGACAATGTTGAAAGATATACCCACCCACCTTTTTGTGTTTGTTCATTTGATTGACCCGGAACCCATTTCGGATCCAGGTTTCATCGCAATGGCAAATAAGATATTCCGGCGAGTTATTCAGTCCCTGTAGCTGTTTTTCAAGTTTGTTCTGATGCCAGACATCATCAGAGTCCAGTAGCGCTATCCAGTCATGCCGGGCAGCCGCGATTCCGGCGTTACGTGCAGCGCTGACACCCCGATTATCCTGCGTTATCAGGTTGACTCCAGGATAACGGGATTTAAGCATCGAGACCGTGTTATCCGTCGAGCCGTCATCAACAACAATAATTTCATCTGCAGGCAGTGTTTGTGCCAACACGGAATCCAGTGCACGTTCGAGTAGAACCGATCGATTGTATGTTGGAATCACTACAGAGATAGAAGACATATCAGAATCTTTTATAAATGGTTAAAATAGGCCAATAGAAGGAGTTAATCAGGGGATTATCCAATAATTGACACGACTTGAACATAAAACTGTCGTTATTACCGGTGCCAGTAGTGGTATTGGCGAATCAATCGCCACTACTTTTGCCCGTGAAGGCGCGCAAGTGGTTGTGAATTACAGCAACTCAAAAGAAAAGGCGGAACATATCGTCAAGCAGATCAATGGTGGCGGTGGTAAAGCCGTTGCTATCAGGGCGAATGTGGCTAACTCGAATGATGTGAGCTTTCTTATTGATGAAGCACTGTCTGAATTAGGGCGGATTGATATCTGGGTGAATAATGCGGGGGCAGATATATTGACAGGTAGAGGGGCCAAGCTGAGTGGACAGGAAAAGTTACAATCACTGATAGATGTCGATCTGAAAGGGACCATTCATTGTTGTTGGGGTATTGTGCCTGTGATGGAGCAGGCTGGTCACGGTGTCATTATCAATATGACATGGGATTTGGCCATTCATGGATTTCAGGGCAGAAATTCACAAATGTTCGCAGCAGTTAAAGCCGGTGTACGAGGATTCAGTCAATCCTTGGCAAAGACCGTTGCGCCTGATATACGTGTCAATCTTGTTGCGCCAGGCTGGATTGAGACAGCATTTGCGGAAGACAGGATGCAAACAACTTATTATCAGGAACGCATTAGCGAAATTCCGCTTAAACGTTTCGGCCAGGCTCAAGATGTGGCAAATGCCGCACTTTACCTGGCTTCAGATGAAGCTTCCTACATTACTGGTCAGATAATCAATATAAATGGTGGTTTAGTTTAACCACCTAAAGTTTTGTAACATTAAATCCAACGCCGGACTTTGCACTTATAATCCTGATATTCCTTGCCAAAAATATTTTTAAGAAATGGTTCTTCGTGCTTGATAAAGCATTCCTGAATAATGAGAAAGAAGACGGGGATAACAAACCAGGGCGTCAGGCTGCCCAGATAGATTGCCGTGCCAATCAAGATTAGCACCATACCAAGATACATTGGATTACGCGTAAATCGATAAGGACCACCTTTAACTAATGCCGTAGAGGTTTCAAAAGGCCTGATTGCGGTTGCCGATTTTTTGAAATAAAGCGCGCTGCTGGCAGTGAGTGCAAAACCACAAAGCCTAACAAAAGTAGCCATATAATTAAAGTCTGGATAATCAAAAGTTGAGCTGATGATATTCTGGACAGGCAAATATCTATCCAGAATAAACATGAGTAACAGTGATGTCAGCAGGTAAGCAGGGGGTATTATCTTTCTGGGCATTTTTCTTTTGTACATTTCTCAGTCAGTAATACAAAAATCAATGCCAGTAATGCGGGTGAGCCCTGCACAAACAGAATACTTATCTTGGCCGTTATTGCGCCAAAAATTCCTGCGACGATAATGCAACTCAGAAAGAATACTTTGAAAGCTATATCTTTTTTTACAAGACCGACTATCAGTCCTGCAGCCAGAAAACCGTTATAAAGACCCTGGTTCATAGCCAATACTGCTGAGGTGGCAGCGAACTCCGGGGTCGTGGCAAAGACTTTATAACCAACAGGGTGATCCCACAGGAACATTTCAAGTATGAGAAAAACAATATGCATAATTGCAATGAACAAAACCATGAGGTGACTGAATATTTTCATATTTTATTCTCTCTGTTCACAAAGTTTTAGTGTCGTTTTATTAATAGTGAATCAATGAGTGCACCCGATATTTAGAGAGTAGTTTCCTCCCGTTTAATTCATCGAGTTCGATAACAAAGGCGCACGCGCAAACTTCAGCGCCAAGTTTTTCTATCAACTGACAACTGGCAACGGCAGTACCACCAGTTGCTATTAAATCATCAACCAGTAAAACTTTGTCATTGCTATCCAGTGCATCTGTATGGACTTCTAACGATGCCGAACCGTATTCAAGGTCGTAAGAAATAGTTTCAATGTCATAGGGTAATTTCCCGGGTTTGCGTAAAGGGACAAAACTGACGCCCATTTCCCATGCAGCGAGACTGCCAAAGATAAAACCTCTTGCCTCCATAGCAACAATTGCAGTGATTTCTTCGCCCAGAAAGGGGTGTATCAATTGATTGATGGCCAAACGTAAGATCATCGGGTTTTTGACCAGTGGTGTAATATCCTTGAACTGTATCCCCGGTTTCGGAAAGTCGGGGATGTTGCGGATGTGAGCTTTAAGCCGATCCATGAATCGTTCTCCAGTGATAATAATTATTGCTCATCATTACTCTTTTTGTGCCCAGGTTCTCTGCGGATCGTGACGTCATCATCATCTTCCAACGTTTCTGGAGGTAAAAGTGTGGTGTCTGTATCAGTTAGCGCTTTTTCCTCCTCTTGTTCACCTTTATCCTGTTTCCCCACCTTTTTAACAAAGGTCGTTAATTTCTTGATCCAGCTATTGCCTTCATCTTCTGCTTTTTGCGCCATCTGTGTAAGCGTTAGGTAATCTGTTTTACCTGTACCTAAAACGGGTAATTCTTCAGCTAGCAATACTTTCCTGGGTAAATAAAATTCACTATGTTTATCTTTTTTGATCTGCACCTGAAAATGTTTTCTCAAGGCATCTTTGTTATCCGTTATCAGGATGATCTTTTCACCTTTCCTGTCGTCTGGCAGGCTGACGGCAGCATGGTTAAATCCCGGCCAGGTTTCTATGGCCAATTCCTCCACGGCTATCAGAGATACCATTTCGCCACCTATCTTTGCGAAACGTTTTGCTCTTCCTAGAATATAAAAATACCCATCATCATCGACCCTGGCAATATCTCCCGTGTCGTACCATCCCGGGCCACGATCTGATGCAGGGGCTTGTATTTCACCATCTGTATCTGCAAGCAAATAACCCAGCATGACGTTTGGTCCTTTCACAAAAAGCCTGCCCCCTTCTTCAATTCCCTCAACCGGCTCCAGGTAATACATCATCTTCGAAACAGGACGGCCAACAGCGCCAGGTTTGTTTTCCATGGGGGTGTTCACACAAATCACAGGGCTTGTTTCTGTCACGCCATATCCCTGATAAATGCGGATTCCAAACTTTTCCATCCAGGTTTGTTGTGTTTCATCACGCAACTTCTCAGCCCCTGCCACAGCATAGCGTAAGGTATGAAAATCGTAGGGGTGAGCATGACGTGCATAAGCCCTAAAAAAGGTGTTTGAACCGAACAGGATGGTCGCCTCCAGTTCATAGATTAATTCGGGGATAGTGCGGTAATGTAATGGTGTTGGATAAAGGAATACTTTACTGCCACCAAACAGTGGCATCAGGAAGCCGGCATT